>JALSTJ010000198.1 GCA_026983815.1 Flavobacteriales bacterium | reverse complement strand
ATTTTGAATTTACTACGGATAATGCGGCAATGATTGCCATTGTCGGGTATTATATGTATCAAAATCAACAATTTGGAAAACTTGACGTGGTGCCGAAGGCGAGAATGAAGTTTTAAAAAAAAATAGTAGCCCCGCCAAGAATCGAACTTGGATCTATTGTTTAGGAAACAACTATTCTATCCATTGAACTACGGGGCCTCACTCTAATGAAAATTTTTATTTAATTGGTTTGTTCCGTGTCTTTGTTTTCTTTGTTATCAGAGTGTTTGATCTGGCTAAAGAATAATTTTTCTTTTTTCTCATCATAATCCATCAAAATAGTGTCGCCTTCCCGTATTTCTTTATTTAATATCTCTTCGGCTAATGCGTCTTCCACATATTTTTGTATGGCTCTTTTTAAAGGTCTTGCCCCGTATTGTTTATCAAAACCTTTTTCGGCAATAAAATCTTTTGCTTTTTCCGTTAAATTAAATTGATATCCCAATCCTTTCAAACGTTTATACATTTTTTCCAATTCAATATCAATAATTTTGTGGATATGTTCTTTTTCCAAAGCATTGAAAATGATAATATCATCAATACGATTCAAAAATTCCGGAGCAAATGTTTTTTTCAAAGCTTTTTCGATAACACTTTTGGCGTGTTCTTCTGCTTGTGATTTTTTTGCGCTGGTGCCAAATCCAACTCCTTGACCGAAATCTTTTAATTGTCTGGCGCCAATATTGGAAGTTAATATAATAACGGTATTTCTGAAATCTATTTTTCGACCCAAACTGTCAGTTATAAATCCTTCATCCAATATTTGCAACAACATATTAAAAATATCGGGGTGAGCTTTTTCAATTTCATCAAACAATACCACCGAATAAGGTTTTCTGCGCACTTTTTCGGTTAATTGTCCGCCTTCTTCATATCCGACATATCCCGGAGGCGCTCCAATGAGTCTGGACAAGGCAAATTTTTCCATATATTCACTCATATCCAAGCGTATCAATGCGTCGGTATTATCAAAAAGCTCTTGGGCTAATACTTTTGCCAATTGGGTTTTCCCTACGCCGGTTTGTCCCAAAAATATGAATGAACCGATAGGTTTGTTCGGATCTTTCAACCCTAAACGATTTCTCTGAATAGCTTTAATTACTTTATCAACTGCTTCATCTTGTCCAATGACTTTTTCCTTCAAAACAGTTGGCAGATTTTTTAATTTTGAGGTTTCTGCTTGTGCAATTCGATTAACGGGAATTCCCGTCATCATGGAAACAACATCGGCAACTTCTTCTTCTCCAACTTTATGACGGACTTCTTTCATGGTACTCATCCATTTTTCTTGTGCTTTAGCCAATTCATCTTCTACGTGTTGTTCATCATCACGATATTTGGCAGCTAATTCAAATTGTTGTGCCTTGACAGCTTCTATTTTTTTATTTTGTATTTCCTCCAATTTCTTTTCCAGTGCCAAAACATATTCCGGAACTATAATATTGGTAATATGGACCCGACTTCCGGCTTCGTCCAAAGCATCAATGGCTTTATCGGGCAAATTGCGGTCGGTCATATATCGATTGGTTAATTTTACAGCTGCTTCAATTGCATCATCGGTATATTCAACACCATGATGACTTTCATATTTATCTTTGATATTATGCAAAATTTGGATGGTTTCATCAACAGTCGTTGGTTCTACCAAGACCATTTGAAATCGTCTGGCAAGTGCGCCGTCTTTTTCAATATATTGACGATATTCATCCAAAGTTGTAGCACCGATGGTTTGTATTTCACCACGTGCCAAAGCCGGTTTAAACATATTGGAAGCATCCAATGAACCTTGGGCGCCACCGGCACCTACAATGGTGTGTATTTCATCGATAAAAAGTATAATATCTTTGTTTTTCTCCAATTCGTTCATCAAAGCTTTCATACGCTCTTCAAATTGCCCGCGATATTTGGTTCCAGCAACCAATGCGGATAAATCCAAGGCAATTACACGCTTATTAAACAAAACTCTGGAAACTTTTTTCTGAACAATTTTCAATGCCAATCCTTCAACAATTGCCGATTTTCCAACGCCGGGTTCTCCAATTAAAATAGGATTATTCTTTTTTCTTCTACTTAAAATTTGTGCAATACGTTCAATTTCCTTTTCTCTACCGACCACCGGATCCAATTTTCCTTCTTCTGCCAAACGTGTTAAATCCCGTCCAAAATTGTCCAATACTGGTGTTTTGGTTTTTTTTGGGCGTCTTTTGGGAACTTCAAAGCGTTTCTTAAAAGGTTCTTCTTCATTTTCTTCACTTCCGCCAAAAGGATTATGCTCATCGGTTGGCTCATTGGTTTCTGTTTCTTCAAAAAATTCTTCAATATCATCTCCAAGATACAAGTCTTTGTAAGTATCTTTTATATCCTCATAATCAATTCCATACCGGTTGAGAATTCTTGTAACCGGATCGTCATCATTGTATAATATGCTCAAAAATAAATGTAAAACATTGATTTCCAATTCATCAAACTTCTTGGCAATCAGATACGATCTTTTCAAGGCATTGGATGCTTGTTGCGTCAAAGTGATTACCGATTTATCTTGAACAGTCAGATTGGTCGATGCTTTTGCAGGCAATAAGTTTTTTATTTTTTGCAAAATCTGGTTCAAAGGCACATCATATTCATCTTTTAGAATTTGTAGAACATGGTTTCCTCTGAAATCTTTGTCCGATAAAATGGAATAGGTAAGATGTTCAGTTCCAATATATTTATGCTTATTCTCAAAAGCAATATTTCTGCTATTCAGAATAATTCTTTTCAATTCTTTGGTGTATTTTTCTTCCATAAGGCAATGGTGTATTTTCAAAAAGTAAAATTAATAAAAATCTACAAATTTATATGTTAAATTTTGACAAAAAATAATTCAATGGAAATATTATGTGTTTTGATAAAATTTATATCAAAAAATATACCATAAAAATCAATTTATCTAATATGTATTTAAGAGGTTAATCCTTCAATAAATATTATACTAAATTAACGTAGGTTTGATAAAAAAATCGAAGCAAAATCTTTCATCAATTAATTAAAACGAAATTTCTTTATAATCTTTTACTAATAAACTTAAAATCAATAATTTAAGATAAAAATTATAATATTTTCTTATGTTGAAATCACGTTAAATTATATTGGAAACTCTAAATGTAATTTTTCGATATCATTATTTGGCAAACTTTATAAACAATCCCTGAGACAGTTCTTAAGTAGTCGGAGTGCATCGAAATTTTGTATCATTTGATTTTTAAACGTATAACGTATCATGTTAATTATATTATTTGAAAAAGCAATTATTAAAAAATAAAAATTTAGAAAATCCAATAAAAAATTGTAATTTTACGGTTTGAAAAAACGAATTTTAAATGGGTAAAGTTATTGCGATTGCCAATCAAAAGGGTGGTGTAGGAAAGACAACAACTGCCGTAAATTTAGCAGCTGCCTTGGGAGTTTTGGAAAAAAAAGTTTTGTTAATTGATGCCGATCCCCAAGCCAATGCTTCCTCAGGATTAGGGATTGATATTGAGCAATCTCCAGCGGGAACGTATGAACTTTTAGAACATGAATTGAGTGCTTATGAAACTTTGATAAAAACCAATAGCCCAAATGTCGATTTAATTCCTTCTCATATTGACTTGGTTGGAGTGGAAATTGAATTGGTAGATAAACCCAATCGGGAAAGTATGCTTAAAGAAGCTATCAAAGAAATCAAAAATGATTATGACTATGTCATTATTGATTGTGCTCCATCATTGGGATTGATTACTTTGAATGCTCTTACAGCCGCCGATTCTGTTATTATACCTATTCAATGTGAGTATTTTGCTTTGGAAGGTTTGGGAAAATTGCTCAATACCATAAAAAATGTTCAAAAAATTCATAATCCGAATTTAAATATTGAAGGATTGTTACTGACCATGTATGATTCCCGGTTGAAGCTATCCAATCAAGTTGTGGATGAAGTAAAAACGCATTTTGGCGATATGGTTTTTGAAACGGTTATTCAAAGAAATGTGCGATTGAGTGAAGCACCCAGTTTCGGTGAAAGTATTTTGGATTATGATGCAACCAGCAAAGGAGCTATTAATTATATCAACTTGGCTGATGAGCTTATCAGAAAAAACGAATCAAAAAACGAAGATCAATAAAATGGCTAAAACGAACAAAAAACAACGTTTGGGAAGAGGTCTTTCCGCTCTATTGAATAATGAAGATATTCAGTCGGCAAAAGATAAGGGAGCCGAGAAGGTTATAGGAAATATCATTGAAATCCCTGTGGATGATATTATTGCCAATCCACATCAACCTAGAACACAATTTGATGATGAAGCTTTGAATGAATTAGCAACTTCTATAAAAGAATTGGGCGTTATTCAACCGATTACCGTAAGAAAAAACAAATCCGGTAAATTTGATTTGATTTCGGGGGAAAGACGTTTGAGAGCATCAAAATTGGCAGGATTGTCAAATATTCCTGCTTATATTCGGCTGGCAAATGATCGTGAGATGCTTGAGATGGCTTTGGTTGAAAATATTCAACGTGAAGATTTGGATGCCATTGAAATTGCTTTATCTTTTCAAGCTATGATTGATGAGTTAAATCTGACACAGGAACAAATGAGTGAACGGGTAGGGAAGAAGCGCTCTACAATTACCAATTATTTGCGGTTGCTTAAATTAGACCCGATTATTCAGACTGGTATCAGAGACGGATTTATTTCCATGGGACATGGTAGGGCTTTGATCAATATTGAAGATCCAAAAGTGCAGTTGGAATTTTATGAAAAAATCATTAAAGACCATTTGTCCGTGCGTCAAACAGAAGATTTAGTAAAAAAATTCAGAGAAGGTAAGATACTGGAAATCAAACCGCAAAAAAGAGAATTGCCTAATGAAATTAAAGAGTTTGAAAGAGAAATGAAGAAAAAATTTGGCAAGAAACTCAAAATATCTTATCAAAATAATGGCAAAGGTAAAATAACCATTCCTTTTGGTTCTACGGAAGATTTTGAACACATCAAAAATTTGCTTCAATAAAAACAATTTTAACCATATTATTTTTGATATTTTTTTGGAGTTTGTCAGCTCAACAAGACAGTTTGAAGCTTGCAAAACAAGATAGTTTAGTGGTATCCGGAAATTTAAAAAAATCTTTCCAATTAAACCCTTTATCACCAGCCAAAGCCGCTTTTTATTCTGCTGTTTTACCCGGTTTGGGACAAGTTTATAATAAGCAATACTGGAAAATTCCTTTGGTTTATGGTTCTATTGGTGCCGGAGTATATTTTTACTTGCAAAATTCCAAGGAATATGAGCGTTACAGAAGTGCTTATTTCAATAGAAAAAACGGTTTACCGGATGAATTTCCCGAATATAATGAAAATGTTTTGATTGATGCACAAAAATATTATAGAAGACAAAGAGATACTTCTATGATGCTGACCATTTTGGCTTATTTTCTCAATGTTATTGATGCCAATGTCAGTGCACATTTAAAACAATGGAATGTCAATGATCATTTAAGTTTCAAAATGAACCAATTTCGGCATAATCATCGGTTAGCTATTGGTTTGGCATTAAACTTTAATCTCGGAAAATAATTTTAAATTTGTAAAAAAAAAAAATTATATGACACTTACACAATGGACTGTTACTTTTCTTATTCTGAATATTATTCATGGTCTGGGAACATGGAAATTTTATAAAAAAGCAGGTTTTGAACCTTGGAAAGCTTTTGTGCCTTTTTTGAATTTATATGCTTTGATGAAAATAATTAATCGTCCTTGGTGGTGGATGATTTTTGCATATATTCCTATTGTCAATTTACTGATGATACCAACTCTTTGGGTTCAATTGCTGCAAGTTTTCGGTAAAAAAACTTCCAAAGATTTATGGTTGGCTGTTTTTACATTAGGACTTTATGTTGCTTATATAAATTATGTAGAAGCCGAAAAATTGGTATACAATCCGGTTCACGAAAACGAAAAAGATACCATTTTGGGTTCTTTGGTTTTTGCAGTGATTGCTGCTACCATTGTTCATACCTATTTTATTCAGCCCTATAAAATTCCGACCGGTTCACTGGAAAAAACGTTACTGATTGGGGATTATCTTTTGGTTAGCAAAATGCATTATGGACCTAGAATTCCTATGACAACCCTTGCATTGCCAATGGTTCACGACACCATTCCGGTGATTAACAAACGTTCGTATTTAAAATTTCCACAATTGCCCTATATGCGTATTCCGGGTTTTCAAAAAGTCAAAAGAAATGATATAGTGGTCTTCAACTGGCCTGCCGATACTGTTAAGCAATTTTTTAAAAAGGATATCGCTCAATATAAACCCATTGATAAAAAATCACACTACGTAAAACGTTGTGTGGCTATAAGTGGAGACAGCTTACAAATCAAAAATGGAAGGGTTTACATCAACGGCAAACCTACCGTATATCCCGACAGAACTTACTTGCAACATATGTATGTTGTTACTCCCAAAGACAGTATGCCTTTTACTCGTTCTATGCTTTTGCGTTTGGTAAATAATTATGATATTAAGGAGATTTATCCTATGCAAAATTCCGATAGTTTTATTATGAATCTCACGGATGAAAAATTACAAGTTGTTAAAAATTTATCCAATATCAAAACCATTAAACTCTTGGACGGAGGCAAAGGAAGAATGTTTGGAAACAAAGAATGGGATATCAACAATTTCGGTCCGATTTATATTCCAAAAAAAGGTGATCAATTGGTTTTGACTCCCGAAAACTACCCTTTATATAAACAAATTATTGAAAAATATGATGAACACGACAAAGCTCATAAAATAAGAAATCATCATTTGACGATGAAAGACGGAAAATTTTATTTGGATGGCAAGCCCATAAAGCAATATAAAGTCAAGCAAAATTACTATTTTATGATGGGAGACAATCGTTCTAACTCCGAAGATTCTCGTTTTTGGGGATACGTTCCATTTGATCATGTGGTTGGTAAACCGGTATTTATCTTTATGAGTTCCGGAAAAGACGGTATTCGTTGGAAACGTGTCTTTACTACTGTAATGGGTGAAGGCGAAAGGGTTTCCTATTTGGTTCCTTTTATCGTTTTATTATTAATTTATTTTGGATATTCATCCTATCGCAAGCGTAAAAAAGCTTGATTATGAATAAGACGTTGATTCATCCGGTATATTTTCCTTCAATTTTGAATTTTTCGATGATGATTCATGCAAATGATTTATTGTTTGAAATCAATGATTTTTACGAAAAACAAACTTATCGCAACCGGATGTATATTCAAAGTGCCAATGGAAAACAATTGCTTAGTGTTCAAGTTTTACACACCCATTCCGATGGAAAACAATTGTATAAAGATGTCCGGATTTCTCATGATTTTGACTGGCAAAAAAATCACTGGCGTAGTTTGGAAACCGCTTATAGGACTTCTCCCTATTTTGAGTTTTATGAAGATGATTTGTTTCCATTGTTCCGTCATAAAGAAAAATTTTTGATAGATTTGAATTTCAAGATATTTGAAAAATTATCCGAATTGCTAGAAATAGATAAAACCTATCAATCTACCCGTATTTTTAAACATTCTTATGATGACTTTCTAGACTTAAGATTTTTAAAAAATGCTAAGAAACCTGCAGGAGTCGAAGATAATTTTCCGGTTTATACGCAGATGTTTCATGATAGGTTTGCGTTTATGCCTAACTTAAGCATTTTGGATTTACTTTTTATGGAAGGTCCTAATAGTTTTACATATTTGGAACAAGTGAGGGAAATATTTTTTAATGAAAAAAATAAAATTTTATGAACAAATATGGATATATTTTTTTGTTTCTGATAAGTCTGTTTTCATGCAGAAAAATTCATAGAAATTCTGATTATCAAAATATTGATTTCAAACAAGAAATGCGAAAATTTGTTATTGGCATTAGTCAATATGCAAAAAATATCAAACCTGATTTTTTAATTATTCCACAAAATGGTGTGGAACTTATTACACAAAACGGTCAAGAAAACGGAGCGCTTCATCAGCAATATTTACAGGCAATTGACGGACAAGGACAAGAAGATTTTAATTATGGCTTTGATGATGATGATATTCCAACATCTAACGATGAGCATCAATATCTTAAACATTTTTTGGATTTGGAAAAAGGTCTGGACAAAAAAATATTGATTACGGATTATTGCTCAATAACCAATCATATTGCAGAAAGCTATCAAAAAAATGATCAATATGGTTATACGGGATTTGTTGCTATTTCCAGAGAATTGGATATAATTCCGACAATTATACATCAGGAAAATAGCGAGAATATCAATCAATTGAGTCAAGCAAAAAATTTTTTGTATTTAATCAATCCGGCAAATTATGCAACCAAAGAAGAGTTTATTCATACCTTAAAACAAACAAACTATGATTTGATTATCATGGATTGGAGTCTTAATCGAATTCCTTTTACTTCACAAGAATTGGACTCAATAAAACACAAACAAAATGGTGGCTTACGAAAAATAATTGCTTATGTTTCTATTGGAGAGGCAGAATCCTATCGATATTATTGGCAAAACGATTGGGATAGCAATAAACCCTTTTGGCTGGAAGCTGAAAATCCGGATTGGCCTGGAAATTATACCGTTAAATATTGGGAAAAATCATGGCAGGATATCATTTACGGAAATAATCAATCATACATTAAAAAAGTTATTGAAGCGGGTTTTGATGGAGTTTACCTTGATAAAATTGATTCTTTTGAATTTTTTGAAGAACGTTATAATTAGGATTTTTCAAATGGAGTGAGATAAATTTTGTTTTGTATTAAAAATTGTTGAATTCTTTTGAGAATTTTCAGAATTTTACCGGGTGTTTTTAACAAGATTCTTTGAAAAAAATTCATATTCTCTATCGAGATTTGTTTCATCAGTTCTTTTGCTTGTCCATTTTTTTTCAATACTTTATATTCCATAACCCAAGCAAAACGATTGAGATCCAATATTCTTTTGAGTTCTTTATCTTTTTGTTCAAATTCTTTTAACTCTTTTAGTAACAAAACTTTACGGTCAGTTTCATAATGAGCAAATAAACTGTTTTCCGATTGGTTTTTATATCGTAAAGTAATGCTTGAATCATATGCCAACAAGTATTGATATCCTAAACGATAGAAAAATTCAGTGTCCTCACCGTGGATGTTTTCTTTAAAACCTTTTTCTTTGATATATACATCCTTTTTAATGGCAAAATTACTCGTATAAAAGATGGGAGAACCTTTGATATATTGATAGAATTTAGAAAATAATTTTGATTTTGGTTCATGGTATAATCGGAATTTCTTTATTAATCCTCCGGGATATTCTACTTCATATGCCGTAGCAAAAAAATGCGCTTCGGGATATTGATGATATAGTTTGACAATTTTTTGTAGATGATCAGGATACCAATAATCATCCGCATCTAAAAATGCAATCAATTTTCCTGAGGATAGTTGCACTCCTTTATTTCGTGTATAGGACACTCCATGATTGCTTTGTTTGTATAAATTGATTTTGGAATCCGTTAATGTTTCCAAAATTTCTACTGAATGATCAGTTGAACCATCATCAATTATGATTATTTCGAAATCATCAAAATTTTGATTCAACACGCTTTGTATAGAATCTTTGATATACTTTTGTTTGTTATAAACCGGTATGACTACAGAAATAAATGGCATTTAATTTTTTCTGATTTGACAAAAATAGCACAATTTATACACATCAAAAATAAAAAGCGATGGATTTGACGAAAATAGATTTTGCTTGCATATTTTTTGTGTTATTTTAAATAAAAATCCTAGCGGAAAGCAAAATCCAAATTTAGAAATTTGAAAAACTTTCTGAGAAAGACGGGTATAATTGGCATCTATCATTTTTTTTTGGATTAAAAAATGGATAGTATCAATAGCTTGTTCCGTTTTTTGTAAAAATTCTTTTGAAGTCTCCAACCCTAGATGAATAATAGGATTATGAAAATGATAAACTTTTGCCTGTGATTCTTTGAGTTGAAATGAAAAATAAATATCCAAACCATACATTTTCAACTCTTTAAGGTTTTTTATAATGGGCATGAAAACACTTTTTTTGATGAGTAAAGCACCACATAAAATACTACGGTAGGGATTGGCTTTCCTCTGTTCAACCGGAATAGATTCTCTTTCTTTTCCATATTTCCAACGTAAAATATTTTGGGCTGGAGGAGGATTTGTTGGCACTTGAATTCCACCAAAATAAACATCGGCAGGATGTTGTTCAAGTGTTTTTATAAATTTTGAAATAAAAAACCTGTCTTTCGGAAATGTGTCTGCATCCAAAAACAATAGATTTTCATATTTGGAATTCTTTGCCAGTTGAAATCTGATAGCTGTTCTCCCTTGATTTTCTTTGAATTTTTTATAAATAACATGATCCATTTCATCAATCAAATGTTGATTTTCAAATTTTTGAGTAGAAGCATCATCAAAGACAAGTATCTCAAATTCAATTCCTTGTTTTGAAATTTGTTTGTGAATTTCTTTTACCAGTGGATATACATTATAATTATATGTGGGGATAAGAACGGATATCATTAGTCAATTTCAAATTGGACTTCATAGAGTTTTCCTTCTTCACATTTAAAAGTAGTGGAAGGATATTGATAGATCAAGGCATAATCATGTGTTGCCATCAGCATGGTCTGTCCGTTTTTGTTGAGTTTTTTAAAAACTTTCATAATATCATTGGAAGTTTCCGGATCCAAATTTCCTGTAGGTTCATCGGCAAGTATCAACTCGGGTTTGTTAAGTAATGCTCGCGCAATGGAGACTCTTTGTTGTTCACCTCCGGATAATTCAAAGGGATATTTATACATTTTATCCGTAAGGTCTAAATCGGTAAGAACTTCCTCAATTCTGAATTTTCTTTTGGTTTTATCTTTCCAATCGGTAGCTCGCAACACAAAATCCAGATTTTCATATACATTTTTGTCCGTCAGTAATTTAAAATCCTGAAAAACAATTCCGAGTTTTCTACGTAGATAAGGAATGTCTTTGGTTTTGAGTTTCCGAAGATCAAATCCTACAATTTTTCCTTTACCTTTGATAAGTGGTAACTCACCATAAAGGGTTTTTAACAAACTACTTTTTCCACTTCCTGTTGAACCGATGAGATAACAAAAATCGCCTGAATTTATCTCCAAATCTACATTTCTGAGAATAGGTCTGTCTTTTTGTAAAATGGAAGCATTTTTTAGGGTAACCAAAGTTTTTGTCATAGGTATTTTTTGAATTTTGTCAAATTTACTATAAAATGTTTAATCAAACAAAGTTCAAGTATTTTTTGAAGCAAAATCCTATAAAATACTGATTTTGTATAGCAAAAATTTAGCTACCTTTGCAATCAAATTTTATTATTAAGAATGGATTTTAAGATTGTTAAGAAAGATGCGGATACGAAAGCACGAGCAGGAACTATAAATTTAGCTCACGGCCCAATTGAAACCCCTATTTTTATGCCGGTGGGAACCGTAGGAACGGTGAAAGCCGTGCATCAACGAGAATTGAAACGGGACATCAATCCGGATATTATTTTGGGGAATACTTATCATTTGTATTTGC
>JALSTJ010000197.1 GCA_026983815.1 Flavobacteriales bacterium | reverse complement strand
AGCCGTCTTTTTTGGCACTCATCGTCATTCCGTCACCGTAAGAAAACATTTCTTTGACAATTTCCTTGATGGTTTTATTGTGGTATTTATCTTCACGTTTTTTGATGAAATAAGCATTTTCGGCAAACCGAGCGGCATCAAAAAATAAGGGGATTCCGTATTTTTTACACAAAGCGGAAGTTTCTTTGATATTTTTCATAGAAACCGGTTGTCCTCCGGCGGTATTACAAGTTACGGTCAATATCACCATCGGGATTTTTTCTTTGGGATATTTTTTAAAAACATTTTCCAATTTATTCAAATCGATATTTCCTTTGAACGGATGAAAAACCGATGTGTCGGAAGCTTCGTCGATGGTGCAATCTACCGCAGTAGCTTTACGAAACTCGATATGTCCTTTGGTGGTGTCAAAATGAGAGTTTCCGGGGATGATGTCGCCTTCTTTAATCATTGTAGAGAACAAAACATTTTCGGCGGCTCGTCCTTGGTGGGCGGGAATCATATATTTGTATCCGGTAATTCGTTTAACGGTTTCTTTTAAAAGTTCGAAAGAACGTGAGCCGGCGTAGGATTCGTCGCCTTTCATAATTTCCGCCCATTGGTTGTCGCTCATTGAGCCGGTGCCACTATCGGTGAGCAAATCTATGAATACTTGGTCGCTTTTGAGGTTGAATAAATTGTAATGCGCTTCTTTGATCCATTTTTTTCGTTGTTCCAAGGTGGAACGCTTGATGTTTTCTATGGTTTTTATTCGGTATGGTTCTGCGTATGGAAATTTCATTATTGGATTATTTTGTTTCAGTCCAAATTTACATAATAATTTTTAAAAAATGTTGATAAAATGTCTTATCGAGTTTATGTGAAAAATAGATGTGCTTATGAAGACAAAGCGTCGGCATTGCTTGAAGCAACACCGACACTAATCAAGAAAATGTATTGAACTGTATCGAGATGCTATTTTTTTAATCGTTTTTCTTTTTCGGAAAGACAATCGGTTAAAATATAAATCCCGAATATCGTTTTTTATCGATTATTTTTCCTTTTTTGTCATAGAAAATCCATTTGCCTTTTTTTTCGCCTTTTTTATATTTTCCTTTTATTTTCAGTTTACCATCGGGATAATAATATTTGGCTTTGCCGTGTAGTTTTCCGTTTTTGTATTCCAATTCGGCTTTTACAGCTCCGTTTTTCCAATATTCGGTGTATAATCCTTCCAATAAATCATCGTCAAAAGTCATTTCCGCCAATTTGGTTTCGGGAGATTTGTCAAAATAGAAAAAAGCTTCTCCGTTTACTTCGCCGTCATCGTAATTTACTACACTTTTAATCTTTCCATCGGGATAAAATGTTCGCCAAATTCCTTGGGGAAGTCCGTCTTTTATTTTTCCTTCGATTTTTAAAGTTTTGCCATCGTCATAAAATTGTTTGTATTTGCCGTCGGCGACTTGCAGACTGTCGGGAAAAAATATTTTGAATTGTAAATCTTCGTAATATTTATTGTGAATGCTTTCGTCGGTTTTATTGACAATTTCCATCGCTTGTTCTTTTTGTAAAGCTTTTTCGTCGTGGTCAATAAGCACACGGGTTTTGAAAATATCATCTTTGGAAATTAACTGAAAATCGATACGGCTCATACTCAACAAGAAACTTTTCTTTTCTTCCAGCGCTCGACGAGCTTCGGTATCCAAATCTTTTTCAAGAATTTTATAAAATTTGGGCATAAAAAGATACAAATTCACATTGGTTTTGGTATTCCAATCGTCTTTGAAATCCATAAAATCGGGATTATGCGAAAAGGTATTTCCTTTGATATAATCGTCGATGAAATCTTTTAATACTTTTTCCGAATTTGAAAAAACCACATAATTTTCTATGTAAGTAAAATAGGGTTTGTCTATTTTTTTTAATAAATCTCCCAGTAATAATTTAAAAAATCCTTTTTGATATAAATAATTGATTTCCAAATTTTTATACTTATATTTTTTAAATTTTACGGGACTTCTTTTGCGTAGTTTTTCGGTAATGTTGTTTAATCCGTCTCGGGCATCGTCCATATCCGATGTTTGTATAAGCAACAAAACATCTTCGGGGCGTTGTTTGTTTCGGGTGTTTATTTTTACCAGAGCAATTTCTTGTCCAATCCAATCGAACAAATCTTTTTGTAGATTGATCCCCAAATATTTTTCCAAACTTCGGGTTTGTTTTTGCAAGTTGTATTTTTCTTTTTTGTCGAGTTGTTCCAAAAAACTTTGGTAGAACAAATTGAAATTTTTAAACCCCAACGAAAAGTAAACCGCCGCTCGATTGGTAATGATATTGTATGCTTTGATTTTTCCGGGTTTTACGTCCAATAGTGCATTAAGATAGGAAGGAATGCTATCGGTGAGCGTGATGCCGTCCATTAGAATTCGTTCGTCATCGTGGGAAATATCCAATCCCGAAAGTTTTAACCGGTTGGCAAGGGAAGCGGTTATTTTCTTTCCTTGGCTAAAATAGATTTGCGCAAAATCGGGCAGTTTTTTGTA
>JALSTJ010000196.1 GCA_026983815.1 Flavobacteriales bacterium | reverse complement strand
ATTATCTTTGACTATGTTTGTTTTGGCTATGATAAGTTTTTTTGCCGTAATAAATTTAAATAAGTAAATTATTTTTTATAATTTTGTTAAAAAATTAAATTAACGATGAAAAACATTAAAAAAATTATGCTGGGACTGGTTTTCCTGGGATTTATTATTTCATGTTCTACCGTAAAAATGACCGGTAGAAAGCAATTTAATATGGTGCCTAATTCGCAAATTTTTCCCGCTTCTTTTGCACAATACAACAATTTTATACAAGAGCATAAACTGTCCTCGGATAAAACACAATCGGAGAGAATTCAACGTATTGGAAGACGATTGATAAAAGCAGTCAATCAATATTACAAAAGAAAAGGTTGGGAAAGCGATTTAAAAGGTTATCAATGGGAAGTAAATTTGGTAGAAGATCCGCAGATGAATGCATTTTGTATGCCGGGCGGTAAAATAGTTTATTACACCGGTTTGTTAAAGGTAACGACTACCGACGCGGAAATTGCAGCGGTAATGGGACATGAAATCTCTCATGCTTTGGCAAATCACGGAGCCGAAAGAATGAGTATTGCTTATGGACAACAAATTGGTGCGGTGCTTACTCTGCTTGCTACCAGTAAAGCCAAACCCGAAGATCAACAAAAATGGATGCAACTTTACGGAATAGGTTCTACATTGGGCGTTGCTTTACCTTTTAGTAGAAAACATGAAGCGGAAGCCGATAAAATGGGACAAATTTTAATGGCAGTTGCCGGTTATAATCCTGATGAAGCTGCAAATGTTTGGGTCAAAATGTCTAAATTAGGCGGACAACAACCTCCTGAAATTATGAGTACACACCCTTCCAATCAAAGACGTATGAACAATTTACGTCAATGGGCACCCGAAGCTAAAAAAATAGCCAAAGAATTCGGTGTGTATTTCAATAATTAAGCTTTTGATAAAATATTATTATATTTGACGTCTCCATTCCAACAAGTGGAGACGTTTTTTTATGAAATTAGAAAAAGGAGATAAAAAACTGATAAGAGCTTGGGCTTTTTATGATTGGGCAAATTCTGCTTATGCATTGGTCATAAGTTCGGCTATTTTTCCTATTTTTTTCGAGAAAGTTACCAATCGTAATGGGAATGATCAATTACATTTCTTGGGATTGACTTTTAAAAATACAGAATTATACAGTTACGGTCTTTCACTTTCATTTTTAGTAGTAGCTTTTCTTTCTCCCATACTTTCATCCTTGGCGGATTATTCCGGTGATAAGAAAAAATTTATGAAATTCTATACTTATCTCGGAGCATTTTCTACTATGATGCTGTTCTTTTTTAAAGGTCCCGAAACGGTTTGGTTGGGACTTTTGTTTAGTATTTTGGCAAGTATCGGCTTTTGGGGAAGTTTGGTGTTTTATAATGCATTTCTGCCTGAAATTGCCTATGAAGAACAACAAGATAAAGTCAGCGCCATTGGATTTGCTTATGGATATGTCGGTTCGGTCTTATTGATGATTTTCAATTTAACCATGATTTTACATCCCGAATGGTATGGAATAAAAGACGGAACTTTACCTGCAAGAATTTCATTTTTGAGTGTAGGAATTTGGTGGCTGGTTTTTTCTCAATATACTTTTAGAATTTTGCCCGATAATATATATGACGAAATTCCCCCCAAACGAAAAGGTTTTTTATTAAAAGGTTTTAAGGATTTGCAAAATGTATTTAATGAATTGATACATTATGATCGCTTAAAGAAATTTTTGATGTCTTTTTTTCTATACAGTTTTGCCGCTCAAACCATTTTTTATGTTGCCGGACTTTTCGGAAGCAAAGAATTGGGATTGCCTTCGGGAAAATTGATTATGACCATTTTGGTTATTCAAATTGTAGGGATATTCGGAGCTTTGGTCTTTTCAAAAATTTCGGGTTTCATTGGTAATATAAAGGCATTACAAGTTATTTTGGCTATTTGGATAGGAATTACCATTGGGGCATATCTTTTGAATAAGAATAATCCCAATGTCGATATACATTTTTATATTTTAGCGGGATTTGTTGGAATGGTTATGGGGTCTATACAAGCTTTGTCTCGCTCCACTTATTCAAAAATGATACCCGAAGATACTCAACAACATGCGACTTATTTCAGTTTTTACGATTTCTCGGAAAAAATAGCCATTGTATTGGGGACTTTTTCCTTTGGAGCATTGGAAGCAATAACCGGTTCTATGAAATCCGCCGTATTGTTGATGAGTTTCGTGTTTTTATTATCTATGATTATCTTACAATTTATTCGTGATAAAAAATAATCATACTGCCACTTTCCCTTTAATATGCGGATGCGGATCGTAGCCAATCAATTCAAAATCATTATAGGTAAAAGAAAAAATATCTTTGACTTCCGGATTAATTCTCATTTTGGGTAATTTTCGCGGTTCACGAGTTAATTGAAGTTTTACTTGTTCAAAATGATTTTTATAAATATGAACATCACCGAAAGTATGAACAAATTCTCCGGGTTCTAATCCCGTTACTTGTG
>JALSTJ010000195.1 GCA_026983815.1 Flavobacteriales bacterium | reverse complement strand
CCGAAATGGTTAAATTGGTCGAAAATGCCTCGCGTGATGTGCAAATTGCTTTTGCCAATGAGCTTTCCATTATTAGCGACAAAGCCGGAATTGATGTTTGGGAACTGATAGAATTGGCAAACAAACATCCACGAGTCAATATCTTACGTCCCGGAACAGGCGTAGGCGGACATTGTATAGCTATTGATCCTTGGTTTATAGTGGCTGATTTTCAAAAAGAAGCACGTTTGATAAGAACTGCACGCGAAATCAATACTTATAAAACCGAAT
The DNA here is from genome assembly GCA_026983815.1 of Flavobacteriales bacterium. Classification (GTDB taxonomy): domain Bacteria; phylum Bacteroidota; class Bacteroidia; order Flavobacteriales; family Flavobacteriaceae; genus JALSPZ01. Next base: position 2,274 of record JALSTJ010000195.1, on the reverse strand, counting down.
GGGTCATAGAAAAAATAAAAAATGCCGCTTTGCAGTTTGAATTAAAAAACAACCGTAAACCCATAATTGCTGCCATGGGATTGGCATTTAAACCCGATATTGACGATTTAAGAGAATCCCCGGCATTATATGTTGCACGAGCGCTTAAAATGCAAGGATTTGATGTCGTGGCTAGCGAACCCAATATTGACCGGTCGGATGAGTTTGAGTTATATTCTCCCGAAAAAGCTGTTGAAAAGGCAGATATAGTTGTTTTTTTGGTGGGACATCGTCAGTTCAAAGGTTTGATGGTAAATAATAAAGAGGTTTTGGATTTTGTCAAAGTAAGTGGCAAATAGAATCGTTAAATGGATAAATTGAAACTGCAAATAAAATCTATTTATAAAAAAGGCTTTATACATTTGGTTGTAGCCAACTATTCCATTCAAATCATTGTTTTTGCGGCGCATTTACTTATTGCGGGGATTATGTCGCCTTATTATGTCGGAGTGATTAAGACCATAGAAACCTATATCAATATCGGGACGGTTTTGGGGAGTGGCGGAATGATTTTTGCCATTTTGAAAGTTGTTCCTATGATTCGGGATGAAGAAAAACGAAGGAATATTTTCTTATTCGGATTGCGATATATCTCTTTATTTTCCGTCGTATTGTTTTTGATTTTTGAATTATTGGGATGGAAAAATTTGATTTCACGTGATGTTTACATTAATTTTTGGTTTCGTCGTTATGTATTTCTGCTGATTTTTGCCGTTGCTCTGCAATATATTATACGTTACTATCAGGCTTTGCAAGCTTTTAAGAAAATCAGCGTGCTGATCATGGTATCCAAACTATTTTCCTTTATATTGGTGTTGACGGCTACTTATTATTTTCATATAGCAGGATATGTTTATGCTATGATAGGAACGACAGCCGTAACGGTATTGTTCTTGTTGTATGATTTGCATGTTTCCATATTGCAGAAGACTGTCTTTTTGGCGCAAAAGTTAAAAAAGGAGTTGCTGAAATTATCCTACCAAGCTTTTTTTGCACAAATTGTCGATCAAATCCGCTTATGGGGCACCTACTTGCTTGCCAATTTTATGATTGTCGATAGGGCTTTATTCGGTCAGTATTCTTTTGCGGTTATTTTAGTTCAGGGATTGAATATTTTATCCACCAGTATTCAACAATTTGTTATTCCCAATTTATCGAGCCGTCAGACCGATATTGTTTCGTTTAAGCGTTTTTTGAAACAGGCTGAGGTGAAATATGTTATGTTTACCACGATAGTATTTATTTTGGCAGAGGTGTTTTTTCCTTTTTTGGTCCAACTTATTTTTGGGGATAAATATGTGGGCGCCATGACATTGCTTCGTATTTTGCTGGCGGGGTGGTATTTGAGCACTTTTTTTGCATTGAAAGGAACGGTTTTTCTCAGTTTGGGAAAGATGAATTATATTAGCTTGATATCCGGCATTTTGATTGTCATTATTTTACCTACAGCCTATTTTCTAGGGAAAAAATGGGGCGTTTACGGAATAGCCGGAGCGTATGTTATCCAGCAAATGCTTAATGGTGGATTGTTGCAAATGAGTATAAAAAAAGTTTTTAAATCTCTGACATGAAAGAGAAGATATCAATTAATAATCCTGCATATATATTGGCAATATTTTACATATTGTTTTATTTTATTGATGCTTTATATAAATATACCAGAATATATTCGGAACATCTATTGAGATTAGGTCCTTTGGTCAAAGGTTTTTTTATATTACTGATACTTATTTATGTTTTGCTAAAATCGGATAAAACCAAAATCCAAATATTATTAACCATCGGGTTGCTTTTTACAGGATTTCTTATCGGTCAATTTGCTTTGGGTATTCCGGTAAATTTTAAGGAAAACCTGAATGTTTTTGTCAAATATCAGTTCATATTCTTTTTGTCGATTTTCATGTTTGACATCATTCGTACACAAGATGCTGCCTCTTTTGTTTGGAAAAAATACAAGATGATTATTTTTATTAATTCCCTTTTTGTAATTCTGGGAGCCTTGCTAAAAATCAAACTTTTCAAAACCTATCAAGGTCCCTGGAGATTTGGATATGACGGATTAATTGCCGCACAGAATGAAGCTTCGTATTTTTTTATTTTGGCTCTCTCGCTGCTTTATTATCGCTATTTTTATTTGAATGAAAAGAATATATTATTTTGGTTGGTCTATATCGCATCGTTTTTGATAGGCACCAAGGCGGTATTATTGTATACCATTTTATTAACCGCTTTTCA
>JALSTJ010000194.1 GCA_026983815.1 Flavobacteriales bacterium | reverse complement strand
TAAATGATAATTCATTCTGCAAAAAAGAAAGTAAGATTGCTTTCACGAATATTAAAAAAATTTGATATCAAAGAAATAATTATTTCACCCGGTTCAAGAAATGCTCCTTTAATTATAGAATTTACAGGACAAGATTTTTTTAAAAATTACAGTATCGTAGATGAACGCTCTGCTGCTTTTTTTGCTCTGGGAATTGCGCAACAACAAAAATACCCGAGTATATTAGTCTGCACCTCCGGGTCAGCTTTGTTAAATTATTATCCGGCAATAGCAGAAGCTTTTTACAGCAAAATTCCGTTGATTATAATCAGTGCTGACCGCCCTCAAAAATGGGTTGATCAAGGCGAAGGACAAACCATCCGACAGCATGAAGTGTTTAAAAATCATTCATATTTTAATACTACTTTGGAAAATCAAACCCATGAACAGATTAATGATACTATAGAAAAAGCCATAAAAATTTCTATTGAAAAACAAGGTCCCATTCATATTAATATTCCATTTGATGAGCCACTCTATGAAACCATTCAAAATGAAGAAGAAAAAATTATACCTAAAAAATATCAATTAAATTTTCCTGAAATACCCGAAAAAAAACTCCAAAAATTATTAGAAATTTGGAATCAATCCAAAAACAAAATAATTCTTGCAGGGCAACATTATCCCTCGGATTTTTTACAAAAACAATTGGAAAAACTTTCTCAAGATAAGGATTTGATTGTTTTAACCGAAAATATTTCAAATCTGCATCATGAGCAATTTATCAACAATATCGATCAAACAATTTTTGGTCTGAATAATCAATCTCTATCTCTATTGAAACCCGATTTATTGATTACCGTTGGGCGTAATATTATCTCTAAAAAAATCAAGCAATTCTTACGAAAATATAAACCCAAACATCATTGGCATATAGAAATTACGGATATTGCCCCAAATACTTATGAAGCGCTAACAGAACATATTAATAGTCATCCCGAAATATTTTTTAGTCAATTTCTTTTTCTTATTTATGATCAAATGAAGAAAGATGGTACTTACCAAAACCAATGGTTGGCCATAAAAAATCGTAACAAAAAAAGACATCGTCAATTTCTAGAAAAAACTCCTTTCTCTGATTTAAAAATTTTTGATTTCCTTGAAAAAAATATACCCGAAAATTTTATGATTCAATGGAGCAATAGTTCAGAAATACGTTATGCGCAGCTCTTTGATTTTAGAAAATCCATTATTCATTTTTCCAACAGAGGAACCAGCGGGATTGACGGCAGTTCTTCAACTGCAATAGGTGCAGCCAAAATAACTGAAAAACCTACGCTCCTTATCAGTGGAGATTTATCCTTTCTTTATGACAGCAATGGGTTATGGAATAAATATATTCCCAATCATTTCAAAGCTATAGTTATTAATAATGGCGGTGGAGAAATTTTTAATTTTATTCCGGGTCCTTCCAAAACTCAAGCTTTAAATGATTTTTTTGTAACAAAACATTCTCTAAAAATAAAAAAAATGGTTGAAATGTTTCAGTTGAAATATATATATATTAACAATTCGGAGTCTTTAAAGGAAAAATTTCCCGATTTTATAAATAATCATTCCAAGCCACAAATCATGGAAATTGATACTTCTGAAATAGCCAATTATCAAATTTTGAAGGATTATTTTGAATTTTTATTTGACAACTCCAAATAATAGTATTCCATTAACTTTTGAACATCATTCGGCTTATTTAAATTCAAATGATTTTGTTTGATAAAGTGCTTTAAATCTTTATTGTGATTTTTATCATGTATCAACTTCAAAATGCTCGATTTACCTAATTTGGTTTCAACATAAAATCCTTCAGGATTTAAAATATAAAATTTTTTATTCAATTTAAACTTATATTTCTTATCCCAGGATTCAACCATATACTCTACATTCCTATGGGTTTTGTCATGAATTTTTTTATATGATACCAAAACAAAAGCTTTTCCCGGATCTGTTGTAAAAATTTCCATAAAACGAGTTTGAGGTATATTGGAAAATTTTGAAGGATTAATATGAATAAAAGTTCTAGGTTTGTTCTTCTCCAATATATTAACAATCCTGATACTATTATCCGATAATTGATAAAAAGGCAAATGATCCGGACTGGATTTTATAGCATTTTTTGAAAAAAGTAGGAAGTGATCCTGAAAAGCATCGTAATTTATTTTAGGAAAATTCATATTTTTATCGTCCAATAACAATCTTCCCGGAACCATTTCTTTAAATAATAAAGGGGTTCCTTGTGTATCGGTTACTTCAATTTTTCCATCAATATAGCGAACTGTAAATTTATTTGAAGTATAAGTATATATAGCTTTATTCGCAAAAAATACATTTTGCGTATTTTCTTCAGAATCGATGTTCTCTTGTGCTATTCCTGCAAAAGACATCACAAATAATAAAAAATATAGGTAGATTTTCATAATAATAATTTTAATGTTAATATATAAAAAAATATTTATTTTTTGGAATATTTTAATTTTATTTTAAAATAAGCGAAAATCAAAGTCATTACCGGACTTAACCAATTGAAAACTG
>JALSTJ010000193.1 GCA_026983815.1 Flavobacteriales bacterium | reverse complement strand
CTTCATGAACTTGACTGTGGCAATTCATACAAACATTTAAACTGGGCACCCCTGCATGACGACTGGTTCTTGCATCTACGTGACAATATTCACAATCAATACCGTTTTGTGTAACATGCACTTTGTGTGAAAACCATATCGGTTGAACCGGTGCATAACCTTGCTGACGTCCCAAAGCTCTGGCTTCAACATAAGTTATTTTTCCAATATAACCCAAAGCCAATAAAGTAACTAAAACAGATATTTTCTTGGCGGTCCCTTTACCTTTGATAATTCCTCCGAAAGCAATCAAAAAAATTACCAATGCAATGATAAAAGGAATGGTATTGTTTCCGGGACCAATATGAGCAAATTCGGGATCGATTTTGTCATAAGGTCTGGATTCTGAGGTTACCGAAGCTTCCTTTTGGGCAACTTCTTTTTTAGCCGATTCGCCTGCATTTGCCAGAGAAACCGTAACAAAATTAGGGGTAAAATAAAAATTGCTTTTTATTCCATTTCCAAAAACCGTAAATGAAACCAAAAGCAATAAGATCAAACCTGTTGTCCTTAAACGGCTACCATCCAATAGCATCTTACTTTTTTTCATAGATTTATTTTTAGTTAATTTGATATAATTTGTTATTTATCTTTCTGTTTTTTTGTAATGCAAAAAGATATTTTTTTTGCTCGTCAAATATAGAGAAAAAATGACTTTTATCAAGGTTTTATCGATATTTAGAATGTTTCTAAATAACAAGTTGTATGTAATAAATACTACATTTATATACTTTTTAACAAAGTGTTTAGTTTATATATTTAATTTTCAATCAATTACTTTTAATTTAGAATATTTATCATAAGTTAGACTCAAGAAAGTAATGTGATTAGATAGTATTTTTTAATTATATTTGTAATAAAAATTAAACTCATGAAAAAATTCATAAAATTTCTTTTGGCTTTAGTCTTTATACTCATATTGGCAATCGTCGCCTTTCCTTTTGTTTTTAAAGGTAAAATAGAACGATATATCAAAACGGAAATCAATAATTCCGTCCATGCAAAAATTGATTATAAAGATGTTTCTCTTTCATTGTTAAAAGACTTTCCCGATTTGCATGTACGTATCAAAAATATTACTGTAGATGGAATGGATGATTTTGACAGCATACGGTTAGCTGAAATCCCTGAATTTTATATGAGTTTAAATTTTAAAAAATTATTTACCAATGAAAATCTGGAAATAAAAAAAATAGGATTGGTCCGTCCCAATTTTCATATTTTGGTTCTGAAAAATGGGAAAGCAAACTATGATATAGCAAAAAAAACGGGCAATCAAACTCAAGAAAAAGAAGATAATAGTTTCGATCTAAAGTTAAAATCCGTAGATATCCAACACATGAACTTGGTTTATAATGATAATTCTATGGGATTACATATGAAATTAAAGAATTTTAATCAACAAGGAAAAGGTAAATTTTCGGGTAATCAGTATCATTATCAGTTGAACTCAAAAATGGATACTTTGGATGTCATTTTTGATAAAATACATTATATAAATAATGCAAAATCCAAAATCAATACCAATATAGATATTACAAATAATTTTAAAACCTATAACCTACCCGATTTTTCGGCCAATATCAATGATTTGGATTTGATTGGAAAAATGTTTTTCAATCTCAAAGGTGATGATATGGAAATGGAAATCAATTATCAAACCAAAGATAATAGTTTAAAAAAGTTTCTATCGCTAATACCTAAAACATATCTGCCTGATTTGCACGGAATTAAAACCAACGGAACCGCACATCTCAAAGGTTTTGTTAAAGGTGTTTATAATGAACATCGTTATCCTGCTTATGCTGTTGATTTTCAAGTAAAAAACGGATACATCAAATATCCTGATCTGCCCGAAAGTATCCAAAATGTCAATATCATTACCAAAGTTGATTTCAAAGGTGGAAAAAATCTGGATAATACCCAAATCAATATGCCTAAAATTCATTTTAGTATAGCAAAAAATGCCATAGATGGATTTTTAAATGTCTCTCATCCGATGACAGACCCTTATATAAATACTGCTTTCAATGGAAATATCGATTTTGACAAAGTCAATAAAGCACTTAAACTTTCCAAAAGCGGCATCAAGGAACTTACCGGAAAATTATTTGCCGATTTCAAATTAAAAACAGTCCTTTCCGATTTGGAAAAAAATCAATATGATAAAACCGATGCTTCGGGAGTTGTTCATTTAGATGATTTCAAATTTCAATCCGATGCTTTGGATTTTCCTGTTGCTATCAAACGAGCCAATTTGGGAATCAGTCCCGAATATCTGCAATTTTTTGAATTTCAATCCAATATAGGAAACAGCGATTTTGATTTGACCGGAAATATTGAAAATTATTTACAGTATTTCTTGACGGACAACAAAATTTTGAAAGCAGATTTTAATCTTTATTCCAGAAAAATTGATCTTAACCAATTTATGACCAGTGAAAAAGGAACTGCAACTGATACAACTTCTGTTGGATACATTAAAATTCCCGGAAATTTGGATATAAAAATTACCGGACAAACCGACGAGGTTATTTACAAAGATATGCATCTGAAAGACTTGCAAGGTAAACTCAGTGTAAAAGATAAAAAAGCCAAATTGGAAACTGTTTTGGCAAAAGCTTTTGGTGGTCAAATGGGACTCAGTGGAGTTTATGATACTTCGGGAGATAAACCTTTATCTTCGATAAAAATGAATATGAAAAAAGTTTCTATTCCAATGGCTACAAGCCAATTGACTACTTTTAATTATTATGCACCTGCACTAGAAAAAGTACAAGGAGATTTCTTTTCAAACTTACAAATGAAAGTTCAGTTAGATAAAAAAATGAATCCTGTTTTTAAAACATTAGATTTAAAAGGATTTTTAGAAACAGCAAATATCGGGATTGGGGGAATTAATATTATAAAAGAAATAGGTAATTTGCTTAAAATAAATGAGTTAAAAAATCCCAAGATTGATCAGGTCAAAGCTCAATTTGAAATCGATAAAGGAAATTTACAAATCAAACCTTTTAATTTTAAACTAAATGGAATGAAATCCAAATTTCAAGGGAGGGTGTCATTGGAAAGAAAAGTTGATTTTCTGTTAAATATGGAAATCCCTAAAAGTAAATTGGGTAATCATGCCAACCAAATTTTAGAAAATTTAATTGGAAAGTTAAGTAAATTCGGGATTAAATCTGAATTGCCCGATATGATAAAAATGACCTTCAAAATCAAAGGAGATTATAATCATCCGAAAATTGTTCCGGTTTTTGCAGGATACGAAGGAAAAACTACTAAAGAAGTAGTCACTGAAGCAGTAACCCAACAGGCCAATCAAGCGATAGATCAAGCACAACAAAAAGCCATCGCAGAAGCAAAAGCAAAAGCTGATATTCTATTGAAAACGGCACAAAAACAAGCAGATAAAATAGTTACTGAAGCCCAAAATCTTGGAAAAAAAATCAGACAAGAAGCGCAAACACAAGCAGATGATTTAATTATAAAAGCGGGAAATAATCCCTTGAAAAAATTTGCTGCACAACAAGCGGCAAAAAAACTGGTAGAAGCTGCCGACAACAAAGCTAAAAAATTGGAAACCGAGGCACAAAATAAAGCCAATTTAATCATGAAAAATGCCCATATCAAAGCTGACAGACTGATTAATGATGTCAAAAACAAAGATTTAAGTATCGGAAACAAAAAAAATTAAATTCCAATTTTTATCACTAAATTCGCAAATAAAAAGTATGTATATCAGTGCCATAGGAAAATATGTTTTGATGATGAAGGAGGTTCTTGCCAGACCTCAGAAAAAAAAGATATTCTGGGAAAATTTTTTTAAAGAAATAGAAGATTTGGGAATTAAATCCATTGGTTTGGTGGCTTTTATATCTTTTTTTATCGGAGGAGTTGTAACCATTCAAACTGCCAGAAATTTAAGTAATCCTTTAATTGACAAATTATATATTGGCTATGCTACCATAAAATCCATTGTTTTGGAATTTTCACCCACATTTATTTCCATTATACTTGCAGGAATTGTTGGTTCATACATCGCTTCCACTATCGGAACTATGCGTATTACCGAACAAATAGACGCTTTGGATGTGATGGGTGTAAATTCAAAAAATCATTTAATTTTACCCAAATTACTTGCTACTTTATTATTTTATCCATTATTGATTGTAATCAGTATGTTTTTAGGAGTTTTAGGTGGTTGGGTAGCCGGAAATTTGACAGGAATGGTATTAAGCGAAGATTATTTGCGTGGAATAAGATATTCATTTGAACCTTTTGATATCACTTATGCTTTGATAAAAACCGTTGTTTTTGCATTTTTTATTGCGACCATTCCTTCTTATTTCGGATATTATGTCAAAGGTGGTGCTTTGGAAGTCGGTAGAGCAGCTACCAAAGCAGTTATATGGACCAGTATCACAATTATTGTTTTTAATTATATTCTAACCCAACTACTTTTGAGCTGATGATAGAAGTCAAAAATTTATATAAATCATTTGATGGCAAACCTGTACTAAAAGGAATTTCCGCCGTTTTTGAAAAAGGAAAAACAAATATGATTATCGGTCGAAGCGGTTCAGGAAAAACAGTCTTTTTAAAATCCATTTTGGGCTTGATACAGCCAGATCGAGGAATTATTTCTTTTGATGGAAGGATATTGAATAAACTAACTTTAAAAGATCAAAGAAAACTCCGGATGGAAATGGGAGTTGTTTTTCAAGGAAATGCACTTTTTGACTCTTTCACTATCGAAGAAAATATAAAATTTCCTATGAAAATGTTTACATCTATGACCGAAGGAGAAATGAAAAAAAGAGTGGATGAAGTATTGGAACAAGTAGAACTTTCAGGTATCAATGATAAATATCCGGCAGAAATTTCGGGAGGTATGCAAAAACGGGTTGGAATTGCACGTGCCATTGTTTTAAATCCAAAATATTTGTTTTGTGATGAACCCAATTCAGGTTTAGATCCCAAAACTGCAATTCTGATTGATAATCTTATCCATGATTTAACACTTCAATACAATACCACCACTTTGGTTAATACACATGATATGAATTCAATAATGGAAATTGGAGAACACATCATCCTTTTGAAAAATGGACATAAACAATGGGAAGGAACCAAAAACGATATATTCTATACGGATAATCCCGATATTAATGATTTTGTATTTTCTTCATCTTTATTTAGAAAAATTAAAGAATTGGCAAAAAAAGAAGGAAATTTTGATATTTAAATCATTAGAAAATAGTAAAAAATTGATAATTATTTAAAATCATAACTATTATTTTTTAACTTAACTTTGCAAAAAATTCATTCTATGGAAATAGCTTTAATATCACATGATGGAAAAAAACCTGAAATGGTTCGTTTTGTAATGGAACACAAAAATGAGCTTTTGCGTAATGATGTAAAAATTATTGCAACCGGCACTACTGGAAAATATATAGAAGAAACAGGTTTAAAAGTAAATCGTTTATTGTCCGGTCCCTATGGCGGAGATGCACAAATTGGTGCAAGAGTTGCAGAAGGAAAAACACAGATGGTGATATTTTTCAGAGATCCATTGGATAAACATCCACATGAACCGGATATTTCCATGCTGATGAGACTCTGCGATGTTCATAATGTTCCTTTAGCAACTAATCCGGCAACAGCAAATTTACTTTTCAAATCGGTTTTTCATTGACCAATTAACTATTAAAATGTTCTATTGTTATATCTAATTTGATATTATATATTGTTGTGTTAATTAAATCATCCGTTTCAATACATTCCCCTTCGTAATGCACATGGTTTTTGTCAGGTCTGGTGATTTGTCCCGTTTTTCCAATTATGATTTTAATAACATTATTACCAGGGGCTATATATTCACCTGTATCACTATCTATTTGGACATAACTCAATGGTGATGTATATCGGCTTGAGTTGGATCAGGTTCTATCCCATTATTTCCACCGACATCCGGAACATTGCTTATTCCTCCGGACAACCTTACTTCACCACTTTGAGTCCAATATCCAAAAGTTACTTCATGATGTAATGAAATGTAATGTGTATCACAATCTTCATCAAAGATTTTTGTATTATTGAGATATAATGTTGCATGCCCTTTTATTGTGGGACTTTCTTCTATTTTGGCTTCTTTTTTACATGAAAAAATTGCCAAAAAAATTGATAATAATAAAATTGACTTTTTCATGACAAAAGCTTTTTATTTTTGATTATAAATTTAAGAAATATTTTAAGCAAAGTCAAGCTTTATTTATATCTTTAGTAATTTCGGATTAAATCAAAAATTTTCAGAATTTAAGATGAGATAATTGATATTATTCCTAATCTTGTTTATAAGATTATAAATTGTGTTAACAAATTTATCGCCGGAAGGATTTTGGATAATTTTAGAAATTAAATCCATATCACTTTTTAATTGTCTGAGATATATAACATTTGAGGAATCAATAAAATTTTTATCATTTATAAGTTTTTCAATAGATTTTTTCAGTTTGTTGTAAGATTGATTCAATTTTTGAGTTATATCCAAACCTAAATCGTCAAAGAATAAACCGGAATTTTTTAGAGCGAAATAATATCCAAATTCTTGATTTTCAAAATTAATTGTATATAATAAGTTATTTATATTAGAATTTTCCGTTAGACCCATTAATTGTGAAATCAGAAGTGAATTATTTTTTACAAATTGTTCATGTAAATCTATAATATTTTTAATTTTTTTATCGTTTATTTTGCTTAAGGGAATCAATCTAATACTATTATAGATATTTTGAACAATACCTACTTCATCTGAAAGAGCAGGATTATTTTTTACAAAATCGTTTAAAACATAAATATTATCTTCAGATTTGGATAAAATTTCATCAAAATCTTGATAAACATAAGGAACCTTCAATCTGATAAAAACTACATTTTTGGCAATGGATGCCTCAAGCCATTCTAAACTCAGAGCAGCTTTCAAAGCTTGTTCCTTTGTAGGAATATTTCCAAACTGAGAAATACTAACAAAATAAAAAAACAGAAATACTATGGATAGTAAGTTTCTTAACATAAAATTGAATTTAATTGGAATATAAATTTATGAATTGTGGTAAAAGTTTGAATGCTTTGGAAGCAAAATTGTTCACGTAAACATACATCATTTTGGGACGAAATGATGGATTTTCTACCAAATCGGAAATCAATTTATAATTATCTCTCATCTCAGACAAAATAGCAACTGCCTTTGGTGAAAGTTTTTTTGTTTTGGATAATTCTTTAATTTTTTTTCTTACTTGTTTCAAATTTGTGTCCAAATATCCTTTTGTGTGATGATTATAATTCTTTAAAATATAATCAATTGCTATTTTTTCAACTTCATTAACTAAATCATATAATATAGTCAATTTAGTAATAATTTTTTTATTTTTTTTAAAATCCAATTGTTTTTCTAAAATTTTATCGGCAATTTCCCTGTTTTCATCAAAACTTTGTTGCAGATTCCTTATAAATGATTCATAATTTGGATTTTCAAAATCCATTAATTCCAAACGACTTTGATTGATATAATATTTAAAATTGTCAAATTTTTCCTTTAGCTTCTTATCTTCCGGTAAATAATTGGAAATCAAATTCATGTTATAATCAAAGCGACCCAAAGTTTTATCCATATCTTGTATGGATTTTGTTTTGAAATTTTTACTGATAATAAAAACATAATCCCTTATCACTCTATTGGATAACATCAAATTTTCAAACATAGCAGTGCTCAATCTCTTAAAGCTTTCTCCATTTTTTTGAGAAAAAATTTTCTCAGGACTAATCATCCCTATCAATAGTAAAATAAATATTATAAACTTTTTCATAATATATCCCATTTTAAATAATTGGAGGCAATTTCATTTAGTTTCTCATTCATATTCAAACTCAGTGAAAAGACAGTCTTAATATTATTCATTTTTGAAAAATTGATATTTCTTTTAAAAAAATTCCAATCGTTGATTAGTAACAAAAATTTTTTTTCAAATAAAATATCATTTAACATCCCGTTACTTTTATCTTTGATAATTAAATTCATTTTTACTATATCACTTAAAAATTGTTTGGTTAAACTTTGATTTATCTTCAAATATTTAGCTAAGAAACCACTAGTAATTTTTTCCACCAAAATTTTTAATTTTTGAATATCCTTAAAATTTTTCCAAGATTTTTCATCAAATTTATATAACCTGAACATGGTTTCATCAAACACCTTCAATAATCTATCAAAAGCATTTACTTCAAAATGAAATTTTTTATATTCATCTATAGACAAATTCTTTATTAAATAAGGTTCAAATTTTTTCCAGAAGAGTTTAATATTATTCAATTGATCCAAAAGTTTTTCATCTGAAATATGTTCATCCAAAACAGCCAAATTATTATAAAAACGAGCTATAACATAATCCAATTCTTGACTAGCTTCTTTAACCTTTGTTTTATTGAATAAATACAATTTATCCTTGACTAAAATATGGAGATACACACGTGAATCCGAGGTAAGTATATATAATTCCTCATGTGAAATTTTATTGGAAAACTGTGCTTTAAGTGATATATAAAACAACAATAATCCAAAGAACAGAATCTTTTTTGGATACATAATGATTTGTTTTTAGGCATTACAAACTTACAAAATAATTATTCAAATAATATGACAATTATAATTTTTTTTATAGATTTTATAAAAATTTGATAAAATTTTAAAAAAAATAAAGGTTTAATTACCTATAACTATTGGTGAAATACTAACGGAAGAAGTAACAAAATATCCCATTGTTTTTTTTCCATGCACGGTACTGACAGGGTTTCCTAATGATAAGCCATAGAAAGGATGTCCACCGTGAAGAAGACTGTTTCTTGCACGATTAAGAATTTTAAAGTATTCGTAATTTTCCCTATCTAAATGAAGCATAATAATTTGCCAATTTTCACCAAAATTAAAAAGTTCATCAGAAACACTAATACTATGAGTTTGAAAATTATATTCCAAATCTGATAAAACAAAAATTCGGGTATCATTCGGATTATTAATATTGGTTGCCGTAAATAAATAGAAATCCTGAGTATTTGGATCATCATCAAATACCATTTCCAAATAATACTGATTAGTCCTTTCTTTTGGATGAGATTTTACTTGGTTGAGACTCACTGAATGTAACATAAGTTTTTCAGATGTTATCAATTGATTTTCTGTATTTATTTCCAGTCGATATCGATGTCCCGGAATTCCGGAAACATTAGTTGTATAGCTTCCATCATTATGTGAAGTGAAAAAAATGGTATCATTAGTAGTTAGGTCAAGTATATGGACGTCTGCATCGGTTATTTTAGGATGATTTAAAATATCTTCATTAATATCTTTTGTTTTGGATAATTTGATAGAACTTACAAAAGGCAAATTCGTAAACATAGCTTCCACCATAACCTTTTCTTCACTGTTCTCCGGATGCAATTCGATATGTTTTTCACAAGAAAAAGAAATTAAAATAACCAATATTAATAAGTTGTATAATATTTTTTCTGACATCGTTTGATTGAATTTATTAATTCAAATTCAAATATAAATATATTTTTTCTAACACTTGTTCAAAATTTTCTCTTTCAATTGATATTCTTATATCAGCTGCCTTTTCATAAGTTGCTTTTCTAGACAAATGCAATGCTTTTATGTATTCGGGTAAAGTTTTATCTTCTATTGATGTCAGTAGCGGACGTTCATTTTTATGTTTCATCAAACGCTCCACCAAAACTTCCGGATTGACATCCAAATATATTTTTTGGAATTCTTTTATTTCCAATAATTTCCTATTGGTAGGTTGAACAATGCTGCCTCCTCCCAATGCCAAAATGATATTTGTATAATCTTTTTTGATGATTTCTTTTAGAATTTCATGCTCTAATTGACGAAATTTTATTTCTCCTTCTTCATCAAAAATCCTATGAATACTTTTGCCCGTTTTTTCTTCGATAGCTCGATCCAAATCTATAAATTTATAACCGGTTTTGTTAGCTAATGCTTTGCCTAAGGATGATTTTCCGGCACCCATAAATCCGAATAATGCTATTTTCATTGAATTTTATTTTATGGCAATAGCGGAAATTTCTATTTGAACATCTTTGGGCAATTTTGCCACTTGAACAGTTTCTCGTGCCGGCGGTGGCGTTTTTCCGTTGAAATATCCTCCATAAATTTCATTTACCACAGGAAAATCATCCATATTTTTTAGAAAAATACTTGTTTTAACAACATTTCCAAAATTCATATCTGCTTCTTTCAAAACGGCACGAAGATTTTCCATAACTAAATGAGTAGCCAACTCAATATTATCTAAAATAATTTCATTGGTTAAACTATTCAAGGGAATTTGCCCCGAAATAAATAAAATTCCACCGGTTAAAATGGCTTGACTATAAGGTCCGATAGGTGCCGGTGCGTTATCTGATATAATTTGTTTCTTTGTCATAAGATTTTTTGGTAAAATTAATAATTAATGAAATCCAAAGTTTATTTTTGATAAAAAAATTACAGATTTTTCATAAATTTTCTGGGAGTTATTCCAAATTTGTTTTTGAATGCTACAATAAAATGAGTAGGAGCGCTATATCCCAATTGAAAAGCAACTTCCTTCACACTGTAATCTCCACTGAGTAGCAATTGCTTGGATAAATCCAATTTATAATTCAATAAATATTTATATACAGGCATGCCGTAATAAGCTTTAAAAGTTTTTTTAAAAACATTAATCGGCAAATTTACCTGATGTGCCAATTCCTCAACCAAAGGCGGTTCGTCAATTTGTGCAATCATGATTTTTTTGGCTTTTTTAATCTTTTCGATCACTTCAGTATTTTCCAAGTTTTTGCAATGGGTTTCAGCTGTTTCCTTTTTATTAAAATAGAAAGACAAAAATTCCAAAATCTTAGCTTTGATAAATAAAACATCAAATTTAGTTTCTATTTTTCTTTGAAATATTTGTTGAATAATCATCTTTAAAGGAATGTCCAATTCTCTTTTTTCATAAAGTTTTTTCTTGATATTTTTCGGATTCAAAAAATTAAAATCCACTGCTTCATCATCAATTATTTCATGAAAAGCATCTAAAGAAAACAACAAAGACAACATCTTGATTTTTGGACGGATAGAAACATGAATAGGAATGATATTTTTTGGATTGAAAAAGAATAAAGACTCTCCTGATTTTACTTGTAATTTATAGGTTCCGCCCAAAATTTTAAATTGCACGCATTCCTCCAAAACAAAGTGAAATTGTATATATAAATTTGCTTTTCCTGTATTAAAACGATAATTATCATCAACAGAATGATGCGTTTTACCAATCATCAATCCCTTATCAATCTCTATTAGATCAAAAACCTTTTCCATATTTTTTTCTTAAATGCTTCAAAAATATAAAAACTGTTTTAATATAAGTGGTATTTAAACATATTTTTAACTATTTTTTTATAGGCATTCGATATAAAAAATTCGTTTTTCGATATTTTTAAATGAATTTAAATTCTATTTTTGCTTTATGAAATGAAAGAGTAAATTATTTTTTTTCATAATAAATAGTTTTGGTTAATTTAATAAAGAAGCAGTTTGAAAAAAACTGCTTTTTTATTGTTTTGTAATCCGGAATATACTTTTTCTTGAAAAATTCATCTCTATCACTTTTAAAAAAATTATTGGTTCAGAGATGAACAAATTCATTCAAAATTCCGATTATTGCCTACAATTTATTAAAGTAAAAGAGCAAATATAATCATTCATTATTCGCTATCAATGAAAAGTGTTTAAAAATAGAAGCATTAAAAAG
>JALSTJ010000192.1 GCA_026983815.1 Flavobacteriales bacterium | reverse complement strand
GCAGACGAAGCCGTCGCCATTTTGGAAACACCCAATCGTTTTTTGGCAGGACAAGCAGAAGTATTTTTGAAAGAATATTTTACCGATAAAACTTCTTGGCAAAAAATGCTGAAAGGCATACAAACCGACAAAAATTTATTGGATGAAAAAGCCAAAATAAAAGAATTATTACCCGATGATTTGAAAAACTATTGGTTGGAAACAAGCGAAGTCCAAAAAATTGAATATCCTATTCTGAAACTTCCCGAAAAAGTCAAAAGCATAAATTTGGAAAAAGTTTCATCCTTTGAAGGAAAATTAAACGGGATAAAAGGACAATATTTAATTTTTGCAGACGGTAAAGTATTTAATGTCAGAAATCATTCGGGATATGTCGTCCGATTAGAATTTTAATTTGGTTTTTGCCCGATAAATTTCGTTATAAGCATAAGAATTTCTTTTTTCGATGATTTCAAAAGTCAAAAATAGATTGTATTTCATTTGATCTATCGGAATTTTTCTACCATCATCCACTACATCAAAAAGCTTTACTTTCCGGTAGGCGATAATTTTTCCATCTTTCTTAATCAAACGGTCAAATTTATTCCAATTGGCATTGGGGTTATAGCCGAAATATTGAAAAAATTCTTGATTGACTTTAAGTTCTTTGTTCGGATTAAATTTATGTTCCGAATAAACTTTTTGCGGCAGGTAATTCAAGTCAGGGATGGTTTCGGTTGAACCTAACCTGTAATAATCTTTGGTTAAGGATGTATTCATAAAAACCCCGGGGAAATGACCGGGATCATTAAAAACAAAAATCAAAGTAAAGGGCTGGCGTTTTACCGAGATGGTTTTGTTATTGATTAAAACGCTGTCTTTTCCTTGTTTTAGATAGATCTCTACGGGCAATTTGGAATTTTGCCCAAAAGAAAAAATCGAATTCAGCGAGATTAAAAATAAAAAAATTAACTTATACATATAAATTAAAACAATGACGTAAAAATACGAAAATTATTTTAATCAAAAATATAAAATTAAATCTATGTAAGCTCAAGTAATTTTTGTTACGATCAATTCAAATAAGATTTTATAACTTTGAAAAAAAACCAATGATTATGAAAAAAATTTTTGTTCTACTTGTTATAATGATTTTTACTCAAACATTTGCCCAAAATTTGGGTTATACAGGAAAACTGATTCAAGGAGGAGTTGAAGATGGTGAAAAATTGATTAAAGCTTATATCAAACCATTGAATAAAGCTATTGTATTTGGAATGTCCGGAGTAAGTTTTATGAAAGCTCAAAATTCTATTGATGAAAAAAAATTTTTTGGAGGTATAAAAACTGTTGTCATGCAGATTCCAAAAGAAGATTTATTATATGATGTATCCAAGTTGGGATTGAAATATATTGAAGCCAAAGATCCAACCAAAACTATGGCTCCTTCGGTTTTTGGAGATTCTATCAGAACAATTCGTTTGGCATCCAAAACTCATGATTTATTTGGAAGACCTTTGTATGAATTTGATGCCCCCACTGGAAAGGAAACCAACATCATGCCTTTACCCTATCTAACAGTAGGTTATCGAATGAAAAAGTCCGTATTCAGTATCAATTTAATACCTTATATAAAAGTTCCGACAACAGACATGAATATCGGAATGCTTGGTTTATCCTATCAGCAAGATTTGTCTGCTTTTATCGAAGCATTGGATAATAAAAATTACGGATTGGATATCCAAGGAGGATATTCCTTGATGTATGGACATGAAAAATTATCCGTAAAACCGGACGGAGTTTATATTCCGGTTAGCGTAACGCTACATCAGACTGGTCCCTATGATGACCAAAAAATAAACATATTCTACAATAGTATTTCTTTGAATATTTATGGTCATTATACATTAAATAATAAATTCACATTTTTTGCGGGAACCGGTTTGGTATCGGGAACAACAAACATTAAAGTTTTGGGTAGATATCCGGTTTATGGAGAAGACCCTTCACATACAGGAGCGGTAATTGGTGAAGATATAGATGATCCTATTAATATTAATGAAAATTATTCTCAAATGCTGATGGAATTGGGAGCACAAGTTGAATGGAAAAGAATCCTTGTGCAAATGAAATATAATATCGCTCATTATGGAGGATTTGGAATAAATCTTTCCTATAAATTTTTATAAAGCCCATTGTTAATAACTTTTTTAATGAAATTTATTGGTAATATTTGCTTGATTAATATTTTTTTGTAAATTTGCAAGCAATTTTGAATTAAGATAAAAACAAGGTAAAATGTCGAGAGTTTGTGAAATAACAGGAAAAAAAGTGATGATGGGAAACAATGTTTCTCATGCGCACAATAAAACCAAAAGAAGATTTGATATAAATCTTTTCAAGAAAAAGTTTTATATTCCCGAAGAAGATCGTTGGGTAACTTTGAAAGTATCCAAAGCCGGGTTAAAAATTATTGATAAAAAAGGTGTTTTGGCTGCTATAAAAGAAGCAAAAGCCAAAGGATATTTAACTAGAAACGTATAATAAAATATACTACAATGGCAAAGAAAGCAAAAGGAAACAGAGTGCAAGTAATATTGGAATGCACCGAACATAAAGACAGTGGAATGCCGGGAACATCTCGATATATTACAACAAAAAATCGAAAAAATACTCCCGGAAGATTGGAACTTAGAAAATACAATCCTATTTTGAGAAGATATACCATTCATAAAGAAATTAAATAATTATAAGTCATGGCAAAGAAAACGGTAGCAACCTTACAAACAGGTTCAAAAAAATTTACAAAGGTAATCAAATTGAAAAAATCACCTAAAACCGGTGCATATATTTTTGAAGAAAAAATGATGCCAGCTGATAAAGCCAAAGAATTCTTCAAAAAATAAATTATACGAAATTTATTGAAAGAGTGTTACCATTCGGTAGCACTTTTTTTGTATTTTAAATCAAATGAATTAAATTCGTAAAAATTTTATGAATTGATATGTTTAAAAAAATATTTTCAAAAAAGAAAAAAGAAACCTTAGATAAAGGACTGGAAAAATCCAAAAAGAGTTTTTTTAATAAATTATCTAAAGCAGTTGCTGGAAAATCCAAAGTAGACGATGAAGTTTTGGATAATTTGGAAGAAGTGTTAATCACTTCCGATGTTGGTGTAGATACAACTTTAAAAATTATTGAGCGTATTGAAAAACGAGTTTCCAAAGATAAATATTTGGGAACTTCTGAACTCAATCGGATTTTAAGAGAAGAAATCGCAGGTTTACTTTCCGAGCAAGAAAAAAACAACCCATTGGAATTTGATGTCAATAATACCAAACCCTATGTAATTATGGTTGTAGGCGTAAATGGTGTTGGAAAAACTACAACTATAGGAAAACTGGCATATAAATTTACGCAAGAAGGAAAAAAGGTAATGTTAGGAGCAGCAGATACTTTTCGTGCTGCCGCCATTGATCAATTACAAATATGGGCTGATAGAGTCGGAATTCCGATCATCAAACAAAAAATGGGAAGCGATCCCGCTTCGGTAGTCTTTGATACTTTGCAATCGGCAAAAGCTCATGATATTGATGTGGTTCTTATAGATACCGCCGGAAGATTACATAATAAAATCAATTTGATGAATGAGCTTTCAAAAATCAAAAATGTAATGAAAAAAATAATACCGGATGCACCACATGAAATTCTTTTGGTATTGGATGGTTCCACCGGACAAAATGCTTTTGAACAAGCCAAACAGTTTACCAAAGCTACTGATGTAAATGCATTGGCAGTAACCAAATTGGACGGAACTGCCAAAGGAGGAGTGGTCATTGGGATATCAGACCAATTTAATATTCCGGTAAAATATATAGGAATCGGAGAAAAAATTGAAGATTTACAAGAATTTGATAAAAATGAGTTTGTAGATTCATTTTTTAAAGAATAATTTTTAATTATTAAAGAATATTTTATATTTTTAAGCGTTTAAATTTTTTTTAACAAAAAACTATGAAGAGAATTTTTTTATTACTCATTTTAACTTTCTATATAAATTCAGTCAAAGCACAAGAAGGAATTCCAATTTATCATGATTATTTATCAGACAATTTGTTTTTAGTTCACCCATCTATGGCAGGAGCCAGTTATTGTGGCAAAGTACGTATGACGGGAAGGATGCAATGGTTTGGCATTAAAGATGCACCTGCTTTGGAAACCTTGAGCTTTCATACACACTTAGGACAAAATGCCAGAACCGGAATTGGGGCTATTATTTTTAATGACCAAAACGGATATCATGCTCAAAAAGGAATCCAATTGGCTTTTGCTTATCATATCGATATGGGCAATGGAGCCGAGGTTAATAAACTTTCTTTTGGAATTGCCGGAACTTATGTTCAGAATCAATTGGATGAAACCTCATTTGACCCTAATAATTTTGATCCGATAATTGCAGGAATATTACAAAGTGAAAATTATTTTAATATGGATTTTGGACTTTCATATCATATTGAAAATTTCTTCTTTAACTTTACTTTGAAAAATGCACTTTTGATGGATCGTCCTTTATATTCCGATTATGAACCTAAAAATCTAAGAAATTATGTAGGATCTATAGGGTACTACTTTGGAAAAAATGATTTCCATGTAGAACCTTCATTCTTTATTCAATATAAAGATTTTTCGCAGCGATTGATTATGGATCAAAATCTTAAATTCTATTTTGATATCAGTGCGCTCAATCAAATTTATTTTGGAGCTTCTTATAGAAGAGATTTTTCTGAATCAGATTATGTTTTTCATAATATTACCCCAATCATTGGAGCCAGAATAGGAAAATTTGTTGCGGCTTATACTTATACCTATGAATTGAGCAAGAATCCCATTAGTAATAGTGGGTTCCATCAAATTACGTTGGGTTATAATTTCAATTGTATCCGTCCGGTTCAAAGAATAAAATGTCCCCAATTGAATTAATCATATTTTAAAACTTTGGTTGGTGAAATTTTTCCAATGATTAAAACAGGAATAGTTAACATAAATAATATAATCAAAGCAACCCCAAAATTCAATAGAAAAATATTTTTTAGATTTAAATAAACAGGTGCGGTTTTTACATAATATGTTTCTGGATTGAGTTTGATAAATCCAAATTTATCTTGCAGAAAAATAATACCCAAACCCAAAAAATTACCTATCAACAAACCAATTCCGATAATATAAGCCGCTTGAATAAGAAAAATTCTTTGCAGGCGTTTGTTTTGACTGCCCAAAACTTTCATAATGGCAATAAAATTTCTTTTTTCTAATATCAAAACCAAAACAGTTGTAATCATATTAAGACCAGCAATAAATATGATAATACTTAAAATCAATAAAATATTGAAATCAAACATTTTAAGCCAATTGAAAATCAATGGAAATCTATCTTTGATTGAAATAGTATTTAAAGTGGAAGGTGTCTCATTATAAATCTCCCTAGTTTTGATATCCAAATCATCAAAGTTGTTTAATATTACTTCAAAACCACCTGTTAAACTGTCTGACCAGTGATATAATTTTTGTACCATTTTCAATTGTCCCAAAATATAGGATTTATCAAAATCCTCAAAACCCGTATCGTAAATACCGGCAATTTTAAAAATTCGCAACTGTGGTTTCTCAGATCCTTCTCTTATAAAATAAGCAGGAACCTTATCATGTAGTTTCAATCGCAACCTATTCAATAACGTCCTGGATATCAATATACTGTCATTCATTCTCTTGGAAGAAAAATCCGGTATTTTACCTCGAACCAAAAAGGGTTTAAATAAAGACCAATTATACAAAGAATCTACTCCTTTGTAAATGATTCCTTCAAAATCATTTTTTGTTTTCAAAATTCCTCCTATGGTAGCAAAAGCTTGAACGGATTTTATTCCGGTAACTTTTTTAAATTTCGGATAAAAATCCTGATGTAAAGAAATAGGATTTAGAGTAATTCCGGATTGATTATTATCAAAATTAGAAATCATAATATGTCCTGAAAAAGCCGAAATTTTTTCTCTAATTTTTTGTTGCAAACCAAAACCCGTAGCCATAGATATCAGCATAATCATCATCCCGATGGCTATGGAAATAATTGCAATTTTAATAATTGGCGAAGATATCCTATCTTTGCTAATGCCGGGTTTCAGTAACCTGTTGGCAATAAAAAAATCTATTTTCAAATGAAATATTTTAAATTTTTCAAAAATACATATTTATTTATCATTTTACCATTTATCCTACTATATTCTTGTAAAAGTAATGGACAAAAGCTTCCTTTAAAGAAAAATATCAGTCAAAATTATAAAAAAATACTTCCCGGAGCTTATAATTTGAATCAATATTTACCCTTATTAATAAATAAACGAGTCGCCATTATAGGTAATCAAACCAGTGAAATACAAGGAACTCATTTGGTAGATACATTGCTTTCTCTGAAAGTTAATATCGTAAAAGTTTTTGCCCCTGAACATGGTTTTCGCGGAAAAGCTTCTGCCGGAGAACAAGTAAAAAATGCAATAGATATAAAAACAGGTTTACCTATAATATCATTATATGGTAAGCATAAAAAACCTACAGATGAAGAATTAAAAGATGTAGATATCATCATTTTTGACATTCAAGATGTGGGAGCAAGATTTTATACATATTTATCTACTCTCCATTATGTGATGGAAGCAGCTGCTGAAAACAATATTCCGATCATAGTTTTGGATCGTCCCAATCCAAACTCCGATTATATTGATGGTCCCGTATTGGAAAAAGAAGTAAGTAGTTTTGTAGGTTTACATCCTGTTCCCATTGTCTATGCAATGACTATTGGTGAATATGCAAAAATGATAAACGGTGAAGGCTGGCTAAAAAACGGAATTCAAGCCAAATTATCAATTATTCCGATAAGCAATTATAGACACGGAATGATCTATAAATTACCTATTAAACCTTCGCCCAATTTACCCAACTATCAAGCCGTTAGATTATACCCGGGCTTATGTTTACTGGAAGGAACCGATGTTAGTGTCGGACGTGGTACCGATTGGCCTTTTCAAATTTACGGAAGCCCTGTTTTACCCAAAGAGAAATACAAATTTACATTTACCCCGCAAAAAAATGACGCTTCCAAATGGCCTAAACATGAAAATAAACTTTGCTATGGAATTGATTTAAGAAACATCAATCCTCCCAAAGCCATACATTTGGATTGGGTAATCAAAACTTTTCGAGACTACCCCGATAAAAATATTTTCTTTCGTAAAAGTTTTAATCGTTTAGCAGGAAATACATCATTACAAAAAATGATAATACAAGGAAAATCAGCAGAAGAAATTAAAAAAAGCTGGCAAAAATCTTTAAACGATTTTAAAAAAATCAGAAAAAAATATTTGATTTATCCGGATTTTATGACAAGCCCGTAATATTTCCTTTGGCATCAATTTTCATATTTTCACTTGCCGGCACAGAAGGCAATCCGGGCATACGCATCATCTTACCTAAAATAGGAATTATAAAACCTGCTCCGGTATTGATATCGACTTCCCTTACAAAAATATTAAAATCTTTAGGACGACCAAGTTTCATAGGATTATCGCTTAAAGATTTTTGAGTTTTTGCCATAACAATGGGCAAATCGGCAAAACCCAATTTTTCTATTTTTTTTATCGTAGTCAAAGCTTTTTTGGAATATTCCACATCATTGGCTCCATAAATTTCACGGGCAATTTTCTTAATCTTTTCTTGAATAGGAAGATTCCAATCATACAAAGCTTTGAATTGATTTTTATTTTCATCAATCACACGAACCACTTCATGTGCTAAATCTTGCATACCTTCACCCCCTCTTGCCCATTCTTCTGCAATAATGGCTTTAATATTTTTTTGTTTTGCCAATTCAATGACTTTTTGGAGTTCTTCTTCCGTATCCGTTGGAAATTTGTTGATTGCTATTACAGGTTGAATACCAAATTTTTGAATATTTTCAATATGCTTTTCGACATTTTCAAATCCTCGAATTACCGCTTTCAAATCAGGTTGATTAAAATCTTTGTTTCCACCATGATGACGTAAAGCACGCAGGGTTACGACCAGCACAACCGCCTCTGGATTGAGATTTCCATAAACACTTTTGATATCAAAAAATTTTTCTGCTCCTAAGTCAGCTCCGAATCCGGCTTCGGTTACTACATATTTGCTATGGGAAAGTCCCATTTTGGTTGCAATTATGGAATTCGTTCCTTGGGCAATATTGGCAAAAGGACCTCCATGAATAATCGCCGGATTATGTTCCAAGGTTTGCACCAAATTTGGCTTAATGGCATCTTTTAACAAAATAGTCATAGCATCTTGTGCGTGCAAATCACGGGCATAAACCGGTTTACCATCCAAATTAATTCCTACCAAAATATTCGCCATTTTTTCTTTGAGTTCTTCCAAATTATTTGATAAACATAAAATAGCCATAATCTCGGAAGCAGGAGTAATATTGAAACCATCTTCACGCGGCACTCCGTTATTTTTTCCACCCAATCCAATAACAATATTTCGCAGGGCACGATCATTCATATCCATCACTCTTTTCCAAAAAATTTGACGCACATCCAATTTCAAATGATTGGATTGATGCAAATGATTATCGATTAATGCTGACAATAAATTATTTGCTTTCTCAACCGCAGCAAAATCACCGGTAAAATGAAGATTGATTTCTTCCATAGGAATTACTTGTGCATAACCTCCTCCGGCTGCTCCTCCTTTGATCCCGAAAACCGGTCCTAAAGATGGCTCTCGCAAAACCACAGTCGCTTGTTTTCCAATATAATTTAATCCATCTGCTAAACCTACACTTACTGTGGTTTTACCTTCTCCGGCGGGTGTTGGCGTCAAGGCAGTAACCAAAATTAAATGATTTCTTTTCACTTTATCTTCATCAATCAAATACAAAGGTAGTTTGGCTTTATATTTTCCATAGGGTTCTATATCATCCGAAGAGATTCCCAACTTTTTTGCTATCTTTTTTATTTTTTGAGGTTTAATTGATTGAGCAATTTCTATATCAGATTTAAAATATGTTTTCATGTGTTTAAAATTTTGTAATTTATTTATTTATGAAGCAATTCCAAAATTTCAACACATATGGAACCGCTTCGCTCTAACATAAACTTCTTTAATTATTTTCTCTTGTATATTTAATGAATAATTAATGTATGTTCATTTCATTCCTATCAATTTATTTGTCAGCAAATATGCATTTTTTTTTGAAATATATTCTGTATTTTTATCATAAATTTTAAACCTACCATTTTATGAAATTATTGATGATATATTGTGAACAATTTCATTACCGTCCTACTATTAAAACTTTATCCAATTTTCCGGATTTTAGTAATGAAGTTAATGTAGAAAATGTTTTGGTTGCTTTTATACAAATGGAAAAAGAGGATGAAGAAAATAGTAAATATGTTGAAACCAAATTAGTGAAAAATATCAAATGGGCTGCCAAAAAGAATCAAACCCAACATATAATTTTACATTCATTTGCTCATTTGTCAGAAAGCAAAGCACTACCCGAAATCACCAAAAAATTGTTGGATACAGTTGAAAATCGTTTAAAAAATACGGATTATATTACCGAACAAACCCCTTTTGGATATTTTTTAGATTTAGAAGTTAAAGCACCGGGAAGAAGTAGTGCAAGAATCTTTAAAAGTTTCTAAGTTTTTTTTTATCTTAAACATAAAAACTTTCTGTTTTGTATAATAAAAAATAATATTTTTGACAATAAATATAAATATCAATGAAATTTTTTAAAATACTATATACCATTTTACTTATCTTCTCTATTGTTACTTGCAAACAAGAAACAACAAAAAACAATCAGAAACCATTGGAAACCAAAAAAAAACAAGAAACTTTTTATCAGAAAGCGAAACTTATAAAAATTGAAGCTCTGGATTCTTTAATGAAAAAAGAAAAAAATTTGCAAAAACTGATTCGTAATTTACAAGACAGCATATACACTTTGGAGTTGCTCAAAGATAGAATTCCGCAAAATATTTCTTATATTCATCCCCTTACTTTTATCAAAACTCATACTGTTTTGGATACGGCAGCTATCAGAAGCAGGTTTGTTTTGACTGAGGTACATCTAAGAAAAATTAATTATTTGATAAATAAACCAAAAGTAGATAAAGACAGTATTGAAAAAACTCTAGATCAGGTCATAACAGATATCAATAATATTGTGAAACATATCGAACTATATCAAAACACAAATGATGAGTTTAAGGATATTTTAAATTATGATTCCATTAAACATGACACGGAAAACATTGGAAACTCAATAATAAATTCAAAAAAAATCCCAAAAAGAATACTTAAAAATATAAAAAACATTAAATTACCGAAAAATATAAAACATGAAAAAAATTATTAACCTAATCGTTATATTTTCTTTTTATATAACCTATTCACAAAAACTACCGGAAGTTCCTTGGAATAATTCTAGTATTAAATCCGATTTTAAAACCCATTATCAAATTTTGTTACAAAATTTTGAACAGTTCAAAAAAAATCACAATATTCATAAAAAAGGAAGCGGGGTAAAACCCTTTGAAAGGTGGAGAAGCATTTGGGAGCCATATATCCAAAGAAAAGAAGGATTTCATCCGATTACAAATATTGATGAAGCATTTCAAAAAAAACTGAATTTACAAAAAAGAACTCCGAATGATAATTTACCCGCTTTTTGGAATTCGTTAGGTCCGGCAAATATTGACCGAAATAATAATCTTCCCGGAAAAGGCAGGGTTAATTTTATTTTAATTGACCCCAATGATGACCAAAAAATATATCTGGGAGCACCTGCCGGAGGTTTATGGAAAACAACAAACGGAGGACAACTTTGGATTCCACTAACGGATAATCTTCCGCAAATAGGAGTCTCCGCCATTGCACTATCACCTACAGATTCCAACACCATTTATATAGGAACCGGAGATGATGATGCTTCCAATACTTACAGTAGAGGGGTTTTTAAATCTACCGACGGAGGACAAACCTGGACTCCCATTGGGCCCATTTTTTCTTCCGAAACCGAAGTTATCAAAGAAATTATTGTAGATCCGGTAAATCCGAACACGATTTTGGTAGCTTCATCAGACGGCTTGTATAGAACAACCGATGACGGACAAAATTGGAGTCAAATAATCGGTGAATCCATCAGAACCATGCGAATGCACCCAACTGATCATAATATTATTTATGCCGGTTCAGGAAATCAATTCTATCGTTCTGTAGATAATGGCGCAAGTTTTTCAATTGTCAATATAAATTATAGTGGATATCCCTCTTTCATGGAAATGGATGTAACCCCAGCCGCTCCTCAAAAAGTATATCTGTTGGTAGGTAATAATGACGGAAGTTTTGGAGGTATTTACGTATCAAATGATAATGGGCAAAATTTCTCACAAACCCAACAAACTATTAATTTCTTTTCTAGTAATTATCAAACTTGGTATGATTTTGCTTTTGCCGTTTCTGATACGGATCCTAACAAATTGTTTATAGGAATAATCAACATTTTTCAATCAACCGATGGAGGAAATACCGTAACACAGCTCAATTCATGGAATTCTTACACCCCCAATTATACCCATGCCGATACACATTTTCTGCGTTATTACAACGGAAAATTAGTAGCAGGCACCGACGGAGGCATTTTTGTCTCAAATGATGATGGAAATACTTTTACCGATTTGAATTCAAATTTGGTAATCAGTCAATTGTATAGAATATCGGTTTCGCACACACCTAATTCCCAAATATATGGGGGCTTACAAGATAACGGCGGTTTTTCTCGCAAAGACAACATTTGGAGAATTTACCATGGAGGAGACGGGA
>JALSTJ010000191.1 GCA_026983815.1 Flavobacteriales bacterium | reverse complement strand
TTTTACTCCGTTATTGTTATAATATTCATCGACACCGCAATCAATAATGTTGTTATCAATTCTTATTTGACCATCTAAATCCACTTCATTGGGGTCTATGGTCAAATTCGGATTACCATTATCAATTGCAGGGGACTGACTTTGTATATGAAAATCGCCTTGAAGCGGTGCAACAAATAAAGGATTTCCAAAGATATTTTGCATTCCTTGTCCACTGGCATTGTAATAGTCGCTTAGCGTATTATAGCTTCCGGCAGGAGTTTCGACAACTATATTTTCAGTACCGTTATCTTGATAAATTAAGTTATAATTAAATTCAAAATTTGATTGGTTACGTGAAGCTTCAAGTAAAACGGATTGATTAGTTGGGTAGAAAATATTACTGGTAATATGACAATTATCCAGTTGAGTTAGTAGGATTTCGCCATTATAATTATCTTCGGTATCATTTTTATAAAAAGTATTGCCATAGACTTTGGTATTTGTAACATTTCCGGTAGTATTTGAGTCGTATCCACCAATTGCAATACCTGCATCGTGGTTGTTATAAATTAAATTATTTCTAACAATCACCCGGTCAGTTGTTCCATCTTCTTCACAACCGATTTCAATTCCATATCCGTTTTGGTAACTGGTATTATTTTCTATGATTATATTTTTTCCTCCATCAACATAAATACCGGCTGCTGTACTGTAATAAGCTCGACAGTTATAAACTATATTATTACGTATGATACCATTTCGTCCTTGATCTAATGCCGGATTGGGGCATACTCCATAATGTCCGGTTACATCAATTCCTATATTTGTATTATCGTGTATAATATTGTCTTCAAAAATAAAATTAGTAAAATTTCCACCTCCGGTAAGATTTTCACTATAACCGGTCATATTGTTAAAAATTTCATTTCCTTTTATTAAAATATTGTGAATTGAATCGGTTGCGTTATCTCCCCAAATATTAAGTGGCACTGCATTTTTGCTTGGAGTTACAGTTGGATTTTGTTGGCTGCTAAAACGGATATTTGAAATTTTGTTGTTGATGAATTCTATATCGTGAGCGCTTCCTTGTATTTCAAAACCGGTTGCATAGTTTTTAATATTATTGGTTAAATGTAATCCGATAATTCTCAAATATGAACGGTCTGTCCATATAATTGCATCACTATTTGAAAAATTTATTGCATCTAAAACAACATTGTCATTATTATAGTTTTTTATTGTGATGTAGGCATTTGGAGTGCCTGAAACATTAATCTCAATTTTTTCTTCATATGTTCCGGCTTTAATGTTTAATGTATCGCCCGGCATCAATTGATTGACCCCATGTTGTATGGTTCGCCATGGGGATGAAAAACTACCCGAATTTGTATCATCTCCGGTTGTGGATACATAATAATTATTTTGAGCATAATGGATGTTTGGTACCAAAACGAATACAAATATTAGTAAAACTTTCGGAAGTTTATCTTTTAACAATGATTTTGAACTTTTCATAATTATTAATTTTTGCATATAAAGTATTTTGTTTTTCTAAGAGACCGATATGTATTGTTCATGCTTCAAAAGCTTAATTCTATTTTTGCTCGTTCTCCTTGTATATCTATTCCTCTGATTTTAACAGAAAGAATTTTATTTAAATCATCAAATTTATAAGAAAGAATTTTTAGATTTTTATTTTTAGATTTTATGTTCACAGGTGAACTATCACACTTAATTTTTACTGTCTGTGTACCATACATCTTTAAATCTACAAGCATATTCTTATTAGTTTTTTTGATACTATAAACATTATAAGTACCATCGTTGTAAACATAAAATGGCATTGTTTGTTTTCCAATTTTATATTTTAAAGTATATGTTTGTTGTTTTAAAACCGGCAGGTATAAAAAAGCCCAACCCGATTGTTCAAAATATGCAGGAATTTGACTGCCATTTAAGGTAGCATAAGTTATATGTTCTTGCGGCATAATTGGTACTTTTAGCACCATAACTCCCAAGATATCATGTTTGTATGCCTCATTAGGCATTTTTGTATTGTCAATCTCAACAACATTTTCTGATTTTTGTTTTACTTTGGTGTATTTTTTATATAACCATTGGGAATAAAATTGTTCTGTATTCTTTGCACAATAACGATTGGTTGATTTTTGAACCATCATATAATAATCAATAAATTTTTGCGTAGTTTTATCTTGCAAAAAATTATCTTGGGCTAACCAATTAGACCAATGTGATTCGATAATATCAGATTCTTGTTTTTCTAATGGAACGGTAGGCAAAGCGTCTTGTTTCCACCATTCGTTTCCGTAATTAATTCTATTTACCACAATAACGCCATTATCAAATCCTCCACCATTATTCCCTTTCGGGGGGTTTAATTCAGGAATAGTTTCAAAAAGAGTATTTACATATTTTACTCCATTTTCGGACATTAATTTGCCGGTACTAAACTTTCCATCCGGATTCCAATGATATCCATAAGCACAAGGAACGAAGCTTTCGGGAAAACGTTGTCCATTTTCTTTACTGATTCCATATTGAGCCATAATATCTTTGAAACACTGAATGTGTTGTT
>JALSTJ010000190.1 GCA_026983815.1 Flavobacteriales bacterium | reverse complement strand
TTGAAGAATTAAAAGATTATAGTAATAATTTTTATGCTGTTTCTCTAATTTTAAAAGTAGAAGCTATGCACAGGGTATCTGACATTTTTGGACCTATTGTTTATTCTAATTTCGGTCAGTCTTCTACCTCAAGTACTTATGATTCTCAAGAAGAGGCATACAATCAATTTTTTGCAGATTTGGATGAAGCACAAAATATTTTATCTCAAGATATCGATGGAAATAAATTTACAAAATTTGATATGGTTTATGGTGGAGATTATCATAAATGGATGAAATTTGCAAATTCATTACGTTTAAGATTAGCCATCCGAATCGCCATGGTTGATCCTGCTAAAGCTAAATTAGAAGGCGAAAAAGCATTGGCAAATCCCGAAGGTCTAATAGAATCAAACTCCGAAAGTTTTATCGTAAAAGGAAACCTAACCCATCCTTTAAAAACTATTTGCTGTGCATGGAATGACACTCGTATGAATGCCAGTCTTGAATCATTTATGAGAGGTTACAATGATCCCCGATTACCTCATTATTTCAAAGAATCAACTGTGTCTCCCGGAGAAATAAAAGGTATTCGAGGCGGACTTCCTCTTATGTCAAATTATACAGATGAATTGGCTCAAAAAGCTGATTATGTAGGTTTTTCCACTATTGGAGATGATATCATAAACAGTACATATATCCAATTAATGACTGCTGCTGAAGTTTGGTTCCTAAAAGCTGAAGCTGCCTTACGCGGTTGGAATGGAGCCGGAGATGCCCAAACCAATTATGAAACAGGTATTTCAAAATCCTTTTCACAATATGGTGTTGGAGATGCAGCTCCTGCTTATATTAGTGATAATACATCAACTCCTATGAATTATGTTGATCCTGTAAATAATTCAAATGATATCAATGCTTTAACCAATGTTACCATTGCATGGGATAATTCAGCAAGCAATGAAGAAAAATTAGAAAAAATAATCACCCAAAAATGGATAGCTATGTTCCCTGAAGGAATGGAAGCTTGGAGTGAATTCCGAAGAACCGGATATCCTAAACTTTTCCCGGTGGTTAGTAATCAAAGTGGAGGAACAATTGATACCAATATCCAAATCCGACGACTTCCATTTGTAATTAGTGAATACTCAACCAATCCTGACGGAGTTCAAGGCGCCATCCAAAAACTTGGTGGACCTGACAATGGCGGAACAAGACTTTGGTGGGATACCGGAAGCAATTTCTAATAATCGGAAATAAATCTTAGTTTCATTAAAAACGGGGAAATTATCCCCGTTTTTTTATTTTAACGTGAATTCGATAAAAGAATCGAAGCAAAATACATTTATTTGCTAATTAAAATTATGTTTCTTTAAAACTTTTATATAACAAATTTAAAATAAAGCATTTACAATAAAAACACATTATTTTCTTATACCAAATCCTCTTTTTTAAATAATAAAAAATTAACATACATTTGTATAAAACTTTAAAATTGGCAAAAACAAAAACAACATATTATTGTCAGAATTGTGGGGCACAGTATTCCAAATGGATGGGGCAATGTCAAACCTGTAAACAATGGAATACTATTGTAGAAGAAGTTATCTCCAAAAAAGAAGCAAAAAAACCTGCCATCGGTAGCAAGGAGGTTTCTAAAAAAATATGGAATTTATCGGAAATTGAAACCAAAGACGAATATCGTATTTCTACCGGAAACGAAGAATTAAACAGAGTTTTGGGTGGTGGAATTGTCCCCGGTAGCGTTGTTTTATTGGGAGGAGAACCCGGTATTGGAAAATCGACATTGATGTTGCAAATTGCTTTGCGATTGCCCTTTCATACGCTTTATATTTCGGGGGAGGAAAGTCCTAAACAAATTCGTATGCGTGCCGAACGCATCAGTTTTGAAAAAACAAATATGAAATTGTTGTTTGAAACCAATACGCAAAAGATTTTTCACCATCTCGAAAAAGAAAATCCCGATGTTTTGGTCATTGATTCCATTCAAACTTTGCATACGGATTATATCGAATCGTCGCCGGGTAGTATTTCGCAAATTCGGGAAACGACTTCCGAAATCATTCAATATGCCAAAAGCACGAATACACCTGTATTTATTATAGGACACATCAATAAAGAAGGACAAATTGCAGGACCGAAAGTCTTGGAACATATGGTAGATACCGTCTTGCAATTTGAAGGCGATAGAAACCATCTTTTCAGAATATTGCGAGCTTCAAAAAACCGTTTTGGCGCAACATCGGAAATAGGAATTTTTGAAATGTATAATCAAGGACTACGTGAAGTAAAAAATCCTTCAAAAATCCTGTTGAGTTCACACAGCGACGATTTAAGCGGAACAGCCATTGCCGTTGCCACCGAAGGAATTCGTCCGATTTTGGTAGAAGTTCAGGCATTGGTCAGCTCGGCGGTTTACGGCACACCACAACGTTCTACAACCGGTTACGACATCAAACGTTTGCATATGATTTTGGCGGTTTTGGAAAAACGTATGGGGTTTAAATTGGGAGCAAAAGATGTTTTTTTGAATATTACCGGCGGTATAAAAATTGATGACCCCGCTATCGATTTAGCAG
>JALSTJ010000189.1 GCA_026983815.1 Flavobacteriales bacterium | reverse complement strand
ATGGGAAGATTTACCCGATTTTGATACATTTTTCCAACATCTGTGTTTAAAAGCCGGCTTGCCGGGCAATTGTTTGGAATATCATCCCGAAATATGGACATATACCGTTAAAAAAATCGAAGAAGATGAATGAAGTAGTTAGCAACAAAGTCCAAGTGATGGACAGATTTTATCAAAAAAAAGGAAACAAAATCAAATGTTTGCTCTGTCGTCATTATTGTAAATTGAAAGACGGACAAACCGGCGTTTGCGGAGTCAATAAAAACGAAGGAGGACATTTGATCAATTTGGTTTATGGAAAAATTTCGGCTTTCAATATCGATCCGATTGAAAAAAAACCTTTGTATCATTTTTTGCCCGGAACCACTGCGCTTTCCATAGGAACCGTGGGTTGTAATATGCAATGTTCTTTTTGTCAGAATTGGCAAATATCACAAGTGCGAAAAGTGGAGGAACAAGAAGTGGTTATGCCGGAGGATTTGGTAAAATTGGCTTTGAAATATAATTCCAAATCCATTGCTTATACTTATAACGAACCCACAATTTTTTATCCTTATGCACGTGATGTAGCTTTGGAAGCTCAAAAATACGGTATCAAAAATGTGTTTGTTACCAACGGAATAGAATCCGAAGAAGTGGTGCGCGATATGAAAGGAATTATCGATGCGGCAAATGTAGATTTCAAAGCTTATGACGAAAAATATTACAGAAGAGAACTCAAAGCTCCTTTTAGTGTAAGAGAAACTTTAAAATTGATGAAACAAACGGGACTTTGGGTGGAAGTTACCACTTTGATAATTCCCGAAGTCAATGATGCTCCCGAACATTTGGAAAAAATAGCGGGTTTTATAGCCGATGAATTGGGAACCGAAACGCCTTGGCATATCAGTGCTTTTCATCCCGATTACAAGATGCGAGATAGAGGTCCTACGCCACGTGAAACTTTGGAAAAAGCTTATGATATCGGAACAAAAAAAGGATTGAAATTTATCTATATCGGTAATTTGGGATTGCTCAACACCACTTATTGTCCCAATTGTCATGTGCCGCTTATAGAAAGACGCGGATATCAACTTTTATCCTATAAAATTATCGACGGAAAATGTTATAATTGTCAAACCAAAATCCCCGGAATATGGAATTAATCAGAAAAGCGGGAAATATGGGAAAATTTTATCCCGCAAACCCCAAAGAAATAGAAATGATGATCAAAGCTTGGAATGAAATTCTGAATAAAAATATCGAAGATAAAAATATTCTCAATTTAAAACCAAGAGCCATTGTATCACCTCACGCGGGATATGTTTATAGTGGATTTACGGCAAATTTTGCCCATCGATTGGTTCCCAATACTCAACCCAAACGTGTAATTGTGATAGGACCTTCGCACCACGTTTATATACGCGGAATCAGTGCCGGATATTTCGATGCTTATCAGACGCCTTTCGGTTTACTTAAAGGAGATAAAGATTATCTGAAAGAACTCAGTCAGTATTTCAATTTTACTTTTGAAGAAAATGCACATTATTTGGAACACAGCACAGAAACCCAATTTCCATTCGTCAAACATTATGAACCCGAAGTAAAAATTGTAGAACTAATATACGGAATCACCGACTATCTCGAAGTAGCTGATGTAATGGAATATATTCTCAGAGATCCTGACAATGCAATTGTAATATCAACGGATTTAAGTCATTTTTATACCCAAGAAGTTGCAAACGAATTGGATAATAATTGTGTCATGGGATTGGCATATAAAAATTTGGAAATCGTTCAAGAAAAATGCGAAGCCTGTGGTAAAACAGGATTGGAAGCTATCATCAAAGTTGCCAAAGATTTGTATTTGAATACCAAAGTATTGGATTACCGAACCAGTGGAGATATCACGGGAGATAAAAAAAGCGTAGTAGGCTATATGAGTGGAGTGGTATTTTGAGTATTTATAATGATCATTTGTAGAATAGCAAGCTTTTGCGAAAACTTTGCGTTCTTAGCGTCTTTGCGGTTTGGGAATTAAAAATTTTTGAGTATCGAACAAATAATGATTTTGGAAGTATATAAAAAACTTCATCATTCTTTCATTTTCTCTTTCCATTCCTTATAACCATAGAAAGCCATTACCAAGAAAATAAAATATTGAATCCCCGTAAATCCGTAACCTTTGATAAAATACAAAGGCACCGAAGCGATATTCACAACAATCCACAAAGTCCAGCTTTCCAATTTTTTATTAGCCATTAGCCACATAGCCGCAAAGGCGGCGCCCGTAGTAAAAGTATCCAGATAAGGTGTAATTTTACGAATTTTGGTAAGTTTTCCGGTTTTCAGATGTTCCCAAACATATTTCACACTATCGCTCAACCCCAATTCATTGGGCATCACTTGATAATGTCTGTAAACAAAAATTACAAAAGCCGAGGTAAACACAAAAATCCCCAAGGTCAGTAGCCAATCTTTCCGTGATGCTTTTGTAATCGGGATATGCGTATGAGTTTTCTCATCGATTCTGGACCAAACCCACCAGCCGTAAATACTCATCAGCGTGTAATAAATATTGATAATCAAATCGCCATACAT
>JALSTJ010000188.1 GCA_026983815.1 Flavobacteriales bacterium | reverse complement strand
CATCGGTTGTGTTACCATTGACCCTAACAATCCGCATACAATTTGGGTAGGAACCGGCGAAAACGTAGGCGGCAGGCACGTCGGGTTTGGCGACGGTATTTACCGCTCGGACGACGATGGAAAAACTTGGAAAAATATGGGATTGAAAAAATCCGAACATATTTCAAAAATAATCGTTCATCCCGATAATTCCAACATCATTTGGGTAGCGGCACAAGGACCGCTTTGGTCCAAAGGTGGCGAACGCGGACTCTACAAATCCGTAGATGGTGGAAAAACCTGGAAAAAAACCTTGGGCGATGACGAGTGGACCGGCGTTACCGATATAGCCCTCGACCCGAGAAACCCCGACAGAATTTACGCTGCCACTTGGCAAAGACATCGCACGGTGGCTAACTATATGGGCGGCGGTTTCAAATCCGCAATTTATCGTTCGGAAGACGGTGGCGAAACTTGGAAAAAAATTATGAAAGGCATCAAAAAAGGAAAAATAGGAAAAATCGGTTTGGCGGTTTCTCACATAAAACCTGATATTGTCTATGCCGCCGTTGAACACAACCGTAAAACCGGAACTGTTTATAAATCGACCAATCGAGGCGAATCTTGGCAAAAACAATCCGATGCAGTAGGTGGCGGAACAGGACCTCATTATTATCAAGAACTTTGGGCAAATCCGCACTTTTTTGACGAAATATATTTGGGAAGCAATTATATGTTGGTATCCAAAGACGGAGGTAAACATTTTAAAACTTGGGAAGAAAAATTCAAACACGTGGACAACCACGCCGTAGCTTTTCGTAAAGATGATCCCAATTATATGATAGTCGGAACAGACGGAGGTCTTTATGAAACTTTTGACCGGGGAAAAACTTGGAAATTTATCAATAATTTACCCGTAACTCAATTTTATAAAATAGCTTTGGACGATAGTAAACCCTTCTATAATATTTACGGAGGAACACAAGACAACAGCACCCAACGCGGACCTTCACAAACGGATAATTTGCACGGAATTGCCAATCGAGATTGGGAAGTAGTGCTTTTTGCCGATGGACATCAACCCGCTACCGAACCGGGAAATCCCGATATCGTATATGCCGAATGGCAACAAGGACATCTGGTGCGTAAGGATATGAAAACCGGAGAAATGCTCCTGATTCAACCTCAGCCCGGAGAAGGCGAACCTTATGAACGATACAACTGGGATGCTCCTATTTTGGTAAGTCCGCATAATCCCAAAAGATTATATTATGCTTCATACAGAGTTTGGCGTTCGGACAACCGCGGCGATGATTGGCAACCGATTTCCGGCGATTTAACCCAATACGAAGAACGTTTTGCAAAACCCATAATGGGCAAAAAACAAAGCTGGGATTCGCCTTGGGATGTAGATGCAATGTCTGTTTTCAATACCATAACATCTTTGAGTGAATCCCCCGTAAAAGAAGGATTGATATATGCCGGCACCGATGACGGATTGATACAAGTAACCGATAACGGAGGCAAAACTTGGAGAAAAATTCCCGTAAACAAACTTCCGGGGGTTCCTCCGCACGCTTTTGTCAATGATATCAAAGCCGATTTATTCGACGAAAATACCGTATATGTAGCTTTGGACAATCACAAAGAAGGTGATTATCAACCCTATCTTTACAAAAGCACCGATAAAGGAAAAACTTGGAAAAAAATAACAGGAAACCTCAAAGCTCCCCTACTGGTTTGGCGAATGGTGCAAGATTATAAAAAACCCGACTTGTTGTTTGCCGGAACCGAATTCGGTATTTATTTTACATTGAACGGTGGAAAAAAATGGCAAAAACTCAATACCAAAGTCAATATTTCTTTTAGAGATTTGGCTATACAAAAAAACGAAGACGATTTGGTAGGAGCAAGTTTCGGAAGGGGAATTTTTATTTTGGATAATTACGATTTCTTGCGACATATAAAACCCGAAAAATTAAACCGAGAAGCCGTATTGTTCAACCCCGGAAAAAGTTGGTGGTATATCCCTCGGGGAATACTCGGCAGAGAAAAAAAAGGATCACAAGGCGATGGTTATTTTGTAGCGGATAATCCGCCTTACGGAACTACTTTTACTTATTATCTGAAAAATACTTTTAAAAGCATAAAAGATAAAAGACAAGCAAAAGAGAAAAAATTGGAAAAGGAAAACAAAGATATTCCGTTTCCCGGCTGGAAAAATTTGGATCAAGAAATTACCGAAATCAAACCCGGATATTTTCTGGTAATCAAAGATTCGGATAATAATATTATTAAACGTATAAAACTAAAAAATACCAAAGGATTTCATAGAGCAACTTGGAATCATACGCGTAGTTCCAAAACAATTAATAAGCATAGATTTGGCGGAGTAAAAGTTGCGCCCGGAACATATAAAGCGGAATTGGTAAAAATAACGCCCGATGGAAACGAATCCGCTGTTGGTCAAACTGTTGAATTTAAAATAGATAAACTCTACAAAGGCAGTTTACCGGGACAAAGTATGGGTAAGGTTGCCGATTTTTGGAAAAAATTGGATGCTTTTACGGCAAAAGTTCAATTGTCTATAAAAAAATTCAATAAAACAAA
>JALSTJ010000187.1 GCA_026983815.1 Flavobacteriales bacterium | reverse complement strand
AAACGTAAACTCCAAAGGAATGGTAAACTATAAAGGTTTCAAGAATGATTCGTTTTATAAATATCTTGATAAAATTGACAAAGCTGATATTACTAAATTTTCAAAAATGGAAAAACTTGCGTTTTACATAAATGCATACAATGCGTTGGTAATTAAAAATATAATTGACCATCAAAATATCCATTCTCCTTTGGATGTAGATGGATTTTTTAAGAAAATCAAATTCAAAGTTACCGGTAAGCAAATAACTTTGGATGAACTGGAACATCAATATACGTTAAAAATTGATGGTGTTTTGCCACATTTCGGTTTAGTTTGCGGTGCTAAAAGTTGTCCGAAAATTTTAGCAAAAGCTTATAACGGGAAATCCGTAATTACTGATCTAAAGAAAAATGCAAAAGAATTTTTAGCTAACCCTAAAAAAAACTATTTTGATAAGAGCGAAAATATTTTGTATTTATCGGAAATATTTAATTGGTTCAAAAATTATTTTATAAGCAAACACGGAACAATAATAAATGCGGTTAAAATTTTATCGCAAAATAAAATTTGGCAAAAGAATTTGTCTGAATCAACAAAAATTAAATATCTAAATTATGATTGGAAATTAAATGCACAGTAAAAAATATAAAAACTTAGTTTTAATAAAAATCTATTTTCTTCTTTTAACACCAATGTTATTTGGGCAAAATAAAAGTATTGATAATTTTTTTGAAAAATCGGATACGTTTTTTAAGCATTACGTTTCTAATGGCTTAGTTGATTATGATGCTATTTATTCCGATAAAACCGAAATAAACGAACTAATAAAGATAATATCCGGAATAAACATTGATGAGTTAAATGATCCGGTTACCAAAAAAGCATTTTTAATTAACGCATATAATCTTTATGTAATTAATGAAATAGCTAAAAGAAAGAATGTAAATTCACCGGAAAGCATCCCCGGATTTTTTAATTATATCAAACACCGGATTGGTAATAATGAGTATTCATTAGATGAAATTGAAAAGCAATTATTATTTAAAGAATATCAAGATGCACGTTTGCATTTTGTTCTGGTTTGTGCTGCCATAAGTTGTCCGGAAATTGTTAACCATGCTTACAAACCTTACAAATTGGATAGTGTTTTGAATGCCAAAGCAGTCAGTACGCTTAATGATACCAAACATGTCAAAGTAAATAATCAAACAAAAACTATTTACCTAAGCAAAATATTTGATTGGTACGCCGATGATTTTAGTAAAAATGGGAAATCGGTAATAGATTTCATAAATACTTATAGAAAAAATAAACTTGATAAAAACTATTCAATTGAATATATGCCTTATAACTGGAGTTTAAATAAACTATCTAAGCAAAGTACTATAGATTTACAAAATCTTTCTCCTTCTGCATTGCTTCCGGTTGGAGAATCGGAAATAAAAATATTCAATAATCTTTACACTCAAACTTCTTATTATAATTCCGAAACAGAAAAAATTGAGCAGGGAAATAGAAGTAATTTCTTAACTTCAATTATTGCCGCAACTTATGGCTTGAACTCTTCAATCAACCTTGGTATAGATGCTTGGTTTCGTTCTTCTTCGGAAATTAGTGAAGCTTCTTCACCATTTAGTTTATTTGGTTTTAATGCAAATAGGCAAAGAACTGCTATCAGTAGAATTGGTCCGAGAATTAAATTTGTTCCGTTTAATAGCGGTGTGCTTAATAATGTTTCGGTTCAATCCAGTTTTCTAATCCCTACTGTTTCAAATTTAAGTGGCAAGGACAAGTATTTTTATTTGGATGATGATGCTTATTTGTTTATCAATCAGTTTTTATATGATGTTACGCTTAAAAATGATATATCACTTTATGTTGAATTTGCTGTTTGGATGAAACTAAATAGAGATAATTTGTTTGATAATATAAACTATAATGTTCCGCTTAAGTTTTTTGTAAATTATTATGCTACCCATAAGCTTACCTTATATGCAATGAATGAATTTAATTTTGGTTTCAATTCGTTTAATAACTCTTATTTTAATCAAACCGGTTTCGGAGCAAAATATTTATTGCTTCAAAATTTGGAATTGGAAGGATTGATAACAAAATTTTTGTTTGGTAAAAATTCGGGTGCAGGTACTACTTTTAATCTTGGCATAAGGATAATTTATTAAGCATTTTATTTTCCAATATTTTGTTTTTAATTAGTATAAAAAAAATAAAATCACGATATAAATAAAACAAAAGGAGTTCGAATGAATTATTACGAATCAAAAGATTT
>JALSTJ010000186.1 GCA_026983815.1 Flavobacteriales bacterium | reverse complement strand
CTTGTTAAAAATTCCTTTTGCTTGGAAATAGGCAAACGCATCGGCATCTAAAACCTCTGCCCATTTGTAGGAATAATAACCTGCGGAGTAACCGCCCGGAAAAATATGACTGAACGCTACACTCATATTGTTTTCGTCGTGGTAAGGGGTTAATCGGGTTTTTTCAAACGAAGCTTTTTCAAACTCTCCTACATTGTTTATTGTAGTAGCATCAAAATTATGATGCCAATCCATATCCAAAAAACCAAAACTCAACTGACGTGTTGTGGCATAGCCTTCCATAAATTGCAATGATTTTTTTATTTTTTCAATATAATCCAAAGGAATAATTTCGCCGGTTTCATAATGTTTAGCAAACAATTTTAGTGCTTCGGGTTCGTAGGCAAAATTTTCCATTATTTGAGATGGCAATTCAACAAAATCCCAATAAACACTGGTGCCGGACAAACTCGGATAAGTCGTGTTTGCCAACATGCCGTGCAAGGCGTGTCCAAACTCGTGAAACAAGGTTGTTACTTCGTTAAAACTCAATAAACTCGGCTTGTCATCGGTTGGTTTTGTAAAATTACAAACAATGGAAATATGTGGACGTGAATTTTTATTGTCTTTTTTCCATTGCGATTTATACGAAGTCATCCAAGCTCCTTGACGTTTGCCTTTTCTAGGAAAAAAATCCGTATAAAAAACAGCGACAAACTCTCCATTTTCGTCGGTTACTTTGTAGGTTTTAACATCATTATGGTATTTGTCAATCGTATTGATTTCATCAAAATTTAATCCATATAATTTGTTAGCAACAGCAAAGACACCTTTAACTACATTTTCCAGCTGAAAATAAGGTTTTAGTTTTTCTTCGTCTAAATCTAATTCTTGTTTTTTGAGTTTTTCCATATAATATGAAGTATCCCATTTTTCAAAAACTTTGATATTGTCTTTTTGTGCTAATTTTTTTAGTTTTTCAAATTCATTTTTAGCGGCGGGAAAAGCGGGTTTATAAATCTCGTTTAAGAAATCCATTACTTTTTTAGGATTTTTAGCCATTCGTTCTTCCAATACAAATTCGGCGTGTGTATTGTAGCCCAACAAATTGGCTCTTTGCTGACGAAGTTTAACAATTTTAAGTACGTTTTCGGCATTGTTATGCTCGTTGTTTTTATAAGCTCTTGAACCGTAAGCCAAAGCCATTTTTTTGCGTAACTCACGATTGTCGGCATATTTCATAAACGGCACAAACGAAGGATAGTGCAAAGTAAAAATCCAAGCCTCTTTTTGTTGAGATTTTGCCAATTCACGAGCCGCATTTACAACTTGTTCAGGCAAACCGGATAAATCTTTTTTATCTGTAATAACTAATTGAAAATCATTGGTTTCAGCCAAAACATTTTTACTGAATCCCAGTTTTAATTTTGTTAATTCTTGATCAATTTTACGCAACTTTTTTTTGTCGGTTTCATTGAGATTTGCACCGTTTCTAACAAAACTTTTATATTTTTTTTCCAATAATGTTTTTTGTTCCTCGTTCAGTTTTTCCTTTTCTTGATTGTCAAAAACGTATTTTACACGTTTAAACAATTTGGAATTTAAACGAATATCATTTCCGAATTTTGTCAACAAAGGCATCACTTTATCAGCTACATCTTGTATTTCTTTTGAAGTTTCGGCAGAATTCAGATTTGACAATATCGAAGTAATCCTATCGAGTTGCATACCCGAAAACTCCAAAGCTTCAATCGTGTTTTTAAAGTTTGGTGTATTGGGATTATCAATGATTTCGTCTATTTCTTGTTGTGTTTTTTCTATATATTTTACAATAGCAGGCTCAAAATGTTCGGGTTTTATAAGCGAAAAAGGTGCTGTTTGAAATTCCGTTTCAAAACGATTTGATAATAATATGTTGTTATTCATTTTGTTACTATAATTCTTTTATAAATTCATCTACAATTTCGCCCAAAGTTACAAAATTTGTTCTTTTTAGTTTAATATTTGCTTCTTCCATATCTTTACGCATATATTTTCCTAATGCTTTATATAATAACCAGTCAACCCCTTCCAGAGCTTCAACTACTTCGTCGTGATGATGTTCGCCTTCCCCGTGTTCATGATGGTGTCCTATGCCATGACTGCGTCTGTGTCCGTGTCTATGTTCATCATTGTGATGGTGATGATGAAGGTTTTCCTTAAATTCGATATCCGAAATTTTAGAATCTGTAATTGTATAAATTGCAAATTCTTTTGCTCTTCCCGTTCTGTGAGCTATTTCTTTTCTGTCATTGGTTGCTATTGCTACTTTCATAACTTTTTTAATTAAATCATGCAAAGTTAATTAGAATAATTCTAAATAAAAAATCAATAACTTTATAATTTTTGATACTTATAATTTTGTAACTTTGAAAAATCATAAAAAAGATTAGTTATGAGTTTGGAAAAAGAAATAATGGGCAAGTTAAAAGAAGCGATGAAAGCCAAGGATACTTTGTCTTTGGAAGCTTTACGAGCAGTTAAATCGGCTATTTTATTGGAAAAAACCAAGCAAAAAGGGACAGAACTCACCGAAGCAGACGAGTTAAAGCTTTTGCAAAAATTGGTCAAACA
>JALSTJ010000185.1 GCA_026983815.1 Flavobacteriales bacterium | reverse complement strand
GAAGAAAATTGGGATGCTTTTTATGTCGAATACTCCACAGACAATGGA
The DNA here is from genome assembly GCA_026983815.1 of Flavobacteriales bacterium. Lineage (GTDB taxonomy): Bacteria > Bacteroidota > Bacteroidia > Flavobacteriales > Flavobacteriaceae > JALSPZ01. Next base: position 7,695 of record JALSTJ010000185.1, on the reverse strand, counting down.
AATTCTTGGAATATTTTGGGAAATGCTACCGATAATAATTGGTATAACAGTGATTTTGTTCAGAGTCAATGTATCGGAAGTCAATGGACCGGCACAAATACCAATATGCAAACTTATTCTCACGATTTGACTTTTCTCTCGGGAGAAAACCAAGTAATGTTCCGTTTTGTTTTGGCTTCAGATGATCTGGTAACACAAGAAGGTGTAGTTTTAGATGATTTAAATATTTCGGGAGTATCTGGAATGAATGAAGAGGCTTCGCAAAAAAACATTTCAATATTCCCTAATCCAGCAAAAAACCTAATCAACATCCATTGGAATAATTTATCGGTTCATAAAATAGAGATCTATAATATTACCGGACAAAAAATTTTAGAAAAAAGCATTTTGAATAACAAAAATATCCAAGTAAATATAAATCATTGGGACAAAGGTTTGTATGTCATTAAATTCATTACAAAAAGACACATTTTGAGCAAAAAATTATTGATAACCAATTAATTCACAAATAATCAAACAATACATTTGCAAATTTTTTATTCTCATGAAATTTTTGCATCTTTGTTTTCAAATTTTTAGTTATGAGATATTCTTTATTCTCCTTGGTAATTTTGATTTTTTTTAAATCATTATCCGCACAAAATATACATCCTTTATATGTTGATGAAAACCAAACAAAGTGGGTTGACAGTATATACAATGGGCTTTCTGTGGATGAAAAAATCGGGCAACTTTTTATGCCTTTTATTCCCTCATCAGTAGATAAAAAAAACAAACAACATCTTTTGGAATTGATAAACAAATTCAAAATTGGTAATTTCTTTTTTCTCAAAGGACATCCCTCAGATGAGCAATATCTCAATAATTTTATACAAACCCATTCTAAAGTTCCTTCTATTACAGCCATAGATGCCGAATGGGGATTAGCCATGCGATTAGATTCTACGCCCAAATTTCCTTGGAACATGACTTTGGGAGCTATTCAAAATGACAGCATTGTTTATCAAATCGGAAAAGAAATCGGAAAAAATTGTAAAAATGTAGGATTCAGTATGAATTTCTCTCCGGTTTTGGATATCAACACCAATCCGGAAAATCCAATCATCGGGAATCGTTCTTTTGGAGAAGACAAAGAAAATGTAGCACATAAAGGATTAAAAATGATGCAAGCCCTTCAAGAATATAATATCTTGACAACCGCAAAACATTTTCCCGGACATGGTGACACCAGTCAAGATTCCCACAAAACACTTCCCAGTGTAAAATTTAGTTATGAAAGAATTTGGAATACGGAACTCTATCCTTATAAAAAATTGATTCCGCAAGGTCTTACCGGAATTATGATAGCACATCTCAATGTCCCTTCCTTGGATTTTATAGGTTTACCGACTACCCTATCCAAACCCGTAGTTACTGATTTGTTGCAAGAAAAATTAGGTTATCAAGGATTGATTATTACCGATGCAATGAACATGAAAGGAGTAGCAAATTTTGTAGAATCCGGCACTGCCGATTTACAAGCTTTTTTAGCAGGAAATGATATTTTATTAGGAACCGTTGAAATAGAAAAAGCCATCCAAGATTTTAAAGATGCTTACAAAAAAGGAATTATCAAAGATAAAAGATTGGAACATTCGGTCAAAAAAATATTGATGGCAAAATATTGGGCGAATCTAAACCACCGAAAAGCTTTAACAACCAAACAATTTTATCCCAAGCATAAAGATAGTGTTCTCAATCAGATTGCTTATGAACAAGCAATTACACTTATCAAAAATGATGATCATTTTTTACCACTAAAAAATTTGGAACAAAAATTTGCCTATGTTCCTATGGGTAACGACAACTATGACACTTTTTATCAATATCTCAACAAATATGTAAAAGTAGATTTGGTCAAAATATCCAATCCCAATGAAGTAAAAAACAAATTAAAAAATTATGATGTAGTTTTTGTCGGCTGGCATAAATCAACCCAAACTCCATGGTCCCCTTTTAAATTCTCGCAAAAAGATGTTCAACTATTGAAACAAATAACTGCTTATAAACCTACGGTTTTAGACATTTTTACCTCTCCTTATGCCTTGATAAATGTAATTGATAAAATCACACCCAAATCAGTAGTTATTTCTTATCAAAATGATTATTTCCCACAAAAAGTTTCACCACAAATGATTTTTGGAGCTTTGTCATTCAAAGGAAAATTACCGGTAAGTATTAATTCCAGATATCGTCTTAGAACAGGTATTATCACAAAACCCATCAAACGATTGTCCTACGGATATCCGGAACAAGTGGATATGGATTACAAAAAACTACAACGTATAGACTCTTTAATGCAATTTATGATTGATACTATGGCTGCCCCGGGAGGTGTAGTCTTAGCAGCCCGATACGGAAAAGTAATTTTTGAAAAACCCTATGGATATCAAACTTATGAGAAAAAACGCCCGGTTAAAATCACAGATTTATATGGTGTTGCATCTGTTACCAAAGTATTGTCCGCTACTACGCTTATGATGAAAGCTTATGATGAAGGATTATTTAAACTAGATGACAAACTCGGAGATTTGATGCCTCTACTGAAAGGTTCAAACAAAGACACTATCAAGGTAAAACAAGCTCTTTCTCACTATGCCAAAATAAAATCATGGATACCTTTTTACTTGGAAACTATTGATAAAAATGGAAAATGGAAAAAAGGATATTACAAGAAAAAACCAGATTCGCTATATAGCATTCAAATTGCTGAAAATATGTATATGCGTAAAGATTTTATCAATCATATCTGGGATACCATTGCCAAAGTGCCACAATATGAAAAATTAGAATATGTCTATAGTGGTTTGCCGTTTTATCTTTTTAAAAAATTCATCGAAGACAAGAAAGGTGTCGGTATGGATAAATTGGTAGATTCGTTATTTTACAGACCTATCGGAGCAACAACAGTAACTTATAATCCCTTAAAGAAATTTCCGGTAGAAAGAATTGCACCTGCGGAAATTGATGATTACTGGAGACATCAAGTAGTTCGAGGGCATGTTCATGATATGGGAGCTGCTATGCTTAACGGAGTCAGTGGGAATGCCGGATTGTTTGGTGATGCAAATGATTTGGCAAAATTAATGCAAATGCACCTTGACAAAGGTTATTACGGAGGCAAAAGATATATTTCGGATACCACAGAGGAAGCTTTTAATAAACGTTATTTTGCCCAAGACAGCATCAGACGCGGATTGGGTTGGGACAAACCACAGTTCAAGGGGCATCTGGGCTCTACTTTTGAAGAAATATCTCCAAAAAGTTTTGGACATCAAGGATTTACAGGAACTATGGTATGGGCTGATCCCGAGGAACAAATTGTTTATATTTTTCTATCCAACAGAACTTATCCTACGATGAAAAACCGTTTGTTATATGAATTGAACCTCCGAAGTGAAGTTCATCGCCTGATTTATGAAGCCATCAAACATCCAAAACATGATTATCATAATCATAGTACTTTAGATCCTTATGTAAATTGGAAACATATACATAAAGACAGTATATCAAATAAAACAGAAAAACATGGAAAATAAACCGGATGAAAAATACATTCGGCATTTGGAAGAATTTGTAACAGAAAATCGAAAACAAATATTTAAACAAGTTCTTGATAAAAGAACAAATTATTTTACTGTAGTACTTGAAGATTTATATCAAATGCACAATGTCAGTGCTGTAGTAAGAAGTTGTGATGTATTTGGTTTTCAAGATTTGCATATTATTCAAAAAAAATATGATCCCAAACTCTCCCATTCAATAGCCAAAGGTGCAGAAAAATGGCTGGATATTTACAGATATAAAGATACATTGGATACTATTAAACAACTGAAATCCAAAGCTTATAGAATTGTAGCCACAACGCCACATACCAATGATGTTTTGCTTGAAGATTTTGATATTTCACAACCTGCAGCTTTTTTCTTTGGTGTAGAGAAAGACGGATTATCGGAAATGGTTATGCAACATGCAGATGTTTTCCTGAAAATTCCCATGTATGGATTTACAGAAAGTCTTAATATCAGTGTAGCTGCAGCCCTGATTATGAATCATGTTTCTTCTCAATTGAGAAAATCGGATTTGCCTTGGCAACTCAAAGAAGAAGAAAAAATATATATCTACCAAAAATGGTTAGAAAAAAGTATCAAAAGTATTGAATCAATCAAAAAGAAATATTTTGAAAAAGATTAAATATTTATACTAAAAAATCCACTTTTAAAAGTGGATTTTTTAGTATATTCAATTTTAAATTAAGCTCTATCCTGAATCACCCATTCACCGGATTCTATCAGTGGGAGTGCTTTCTTGTATTTGATATCCTTTTTTTGTCCGTTGTTCACATTCATAATGGTAACCACTTCATTTCTTCCATACGTTTTACCTTTACGAATGGGCGAAGTAATTTCTTGTTTTTGTCCTCCTTGCATGGCTTGCTGATTTCGTGCTGCCATCTCTTCCAAAGAAGGAATATTATCTGTTCGACTTTCGGTGTATTTTGGTCTTGTTTTTCTGGGGGCGCGAGCTTCCTGCACCTGATTGGCATCTTGGGAAGGCAAATCTCCTTTAAACAAGAAAGACAAAACTTCTTTGTTGATTTTATCCAACATATTCCTAAACAATTCAAATGCTTCAAACTTATAAATCAATATCGGATCTTTTTGTTCATAAGAAGCCATTTGAACAGAAGTTTTGAGCTGGTCCATTTTATGCAAATGCTCTTTCCAAGCTTCATCAATAATCGCCAAAGTAATATTCTTCTCGAAATCATCTACCAGTTTTTTTCCTTCGGATTCATAAGCTTCTTTAAGGTCTGTAGTAACTTTAAGTTCTTTGTTTCCATCGGTAAAAGGTACAACTATACGTTTGTATCTATCACCTTCATTGAGGTAAACTTGTTTAATCACAGGAAAAGCCAATTGGGCGGTTCGCTCCATTTTCTCACGATAATGTTTGGAAGCAGCTTCATAGATTTTGTCTATAATTTTTTGGTTATCCCAAGCCAAGAATTCTTCTTTAGTAACCGGTGAACTGATAGCAAAGGTTTTTATCAATTCTTCTTTAAACAATTCAAAATCCTTATTGGGCTTGGTCATATCTACGATAGTTTCGGCAGCTTCAAAAATCATATTGGCAATATCTACCTTCAAGCGTTCACCCTCCAAAGCATGACGTCTTCTTTTGTAAACCAATTCTCTTTGTGCATTCATTACGTCATCATATTCCAACAGACGTTTACGAATACCAAAATTATTCTCTTCTACTTTCTTCTGTGCTCTTTCTATAGATTTGGAAATCATGGAATGTTGAATAACATCTCCCTCTTTCATTCCCATTCTATCCATAATTTTAGCAATTTTTTCAGATCCGAAAAGTCGCATCAAATTATCTTCTAAAGAAACATAAAATTGTGATGACCCGGGATCTCCTTGTCGTCCTGAACGACCACGCAATTGACGGTCTACCCGTCTGGAATCATGACGCTCGGTTCCAATGATAGCCAATCCTCCGGCTTTTTTAACTTCATCGGTAATTTTGATATCAGTTCCCCTACCTGCCATATTGGTAGCAATGGTAACTACTCCAGTCTTTCCTGCTTCAGCAACAATATCAGCTTCGCGTTTGTGGTATTTGGCATTTAAAACATTATGCGGAATTTTTACATAATGCAACATTTTACTCAATAATTCTGAAGTTTCCACTGAAGTTGTTCCTACCAAAACAGGGCGTCCTTGTTTTACCAAAGCTTGAATTTCACGGATAATGGCATTATATTTTTCTCGTTTGGTTTTATAAATCAAATCGTCCTTATCAATTCTTGCCAAAGGTTTATTGGTTGGAATTTCAACTACATCCAATTTATAAATATCCCAAAATTCACCTGCTTCAGTAGTAGCCGTTCCTGTCATACCAGCCAATTTGCGATACATACGGAAAAAGTTCTGCAAAGTAATGGTGGCATAAGTTTGTGTGGCATCTTCAATTTTGACATTTTCTTTTGCTTCAATTGCTTGATGCAATCCATCTGAATAACGTCTCCCGTCCATGATACGACCGGTTTGCTCATCAACGATTTTTACTTGTCCGTCCATCACTACATATTCCACGTCTTTTTCAAACAAAGTATAAGCTTTAAGTAACTGATTTAAGGTATGCAAACGTTCACTTTTTGCTGCATACTCTCTATAAAGTGCATCTTTTTTCTTGTTTTTTTCAAAATCGTCTTCCTCAGATTTTTCAATTTTTCCGATTTCTTCACTGATATTAGGCAAAATAAAGAAATCGGGATTGGTATTTTTGGAAAGAAACTCAACTCCTTTATCAGTTAATTCGATGGAATTGTTTTTTTCATCAATAGTAAACAATAATTCTTCATCAATTTCGGGCATCAATGCATTGTTGTTTTCCATATATTTTGCTTCAGTTTTTTGAAGCAATTGTTTCATTCCTTCTTCACTTAAAAATTTAATAAGTGCATGATTTTTTGGCAATCCTCTATAAACTCTAAATAGATGAAATCCGCCTTCTTTGGTTTTTCCTTCTTTAATCAACTTTTTTGCCAAAGCCAATTCTTTAATAAGATTGGATCTTTGTGCTTCATATAACTTTTCAATAAAAGGTTTTAGCTCGTTAAACTCATGTCGGTCACCTTGTTCTACGGGACCGGAAATAATTAAAGGGGTTCTGGCATCATCAATCAAAACCGAATCCACTTCATCAACAATGGCATAATTATGTTCTCTTTGCACCAAATCGGAAGTGGAATGTGCCATATTATCTCTCAAATAATCGAAACCAAATTCATTATTGGTTCCATAAGTTATATCGGCTTCATAAGCTTTGCGTCTTTGAGGGGTATTGGGTTGGTGGCGATCAATACAATCTACACGAAGCCCTAGGAATTCAAAAATCGGTCCCATCCAAGCAGCATCTCTTTTTGCCAAATAATCGTTTACCGTTACCAAATGAGCACCACGTCCCGGAAGTGCATTGAGATACAAGGGCAAAGTTGCCACTAAAGTTTTTCCTTCACCGGTCATCATCTCAGCTATTTTTCCTTGGTGCATAACGATACCTCCAAGAATTTGCACATCATAATGCACCATATCCCAAACCACTTCTTTTCCTTCAGCATTCCAACGGTTTTTCCAGATGGTTTTATCATCATCAACTTGTATATAATCTCTGGTAGCCGAAAGTTCTCTGTCCAAAGCAGTGGTTTTAACCGATAATTCTTCATTTTCTTTAAAACGTCTGGCAGTTTCACGGACCACGGCAAAAGCTTCAGGTAAAATTTTATCTAAAACTTCCTCTTCAATTTTATAGATTTCATCTTCAATCTTGTCAATTTCGGAATAAATATCTTCTCTTTTATCCAAATCCTTTTCTTGCTCTGCTTTTTCTCTTAAATTATCTTGTTTTTGTCTTAAAGATTTGGTTTCTTCACTGATTCTATTTCGAAATTCTGTTGTTTTGGCTCGTAATTCATCCAAAGATAATTCCTTCATGGATTCTTGAAAATCATTGACTTGCTTGAGCAATGGTTTCATGGCTTTAATATCTTTGGCTTTTTTATCTCCTAAAAAAGTTTTTAGAATTGTATTTACTATCTTCATTTTCAGTATTTTAATTTAAAAATTTTCTTGATTATTCAAA
>JALSTJ010000184.1 GCA_026983815.1 Flavobacteriales bacterium | reverse complement strand
TTGGGAACATTACCGCTTTTGCTTCAATTGAAGAATACCACTATGCCAAATATTAGCGATAGAGTGGGAATGGATGTTCGTTCCAATAACGAATCTTTGATTTTTGTTACCACTCCCCGAAACGATTTGGATATGACGCGTGGAATTGCTATTGGCTCGATATATCATCCTTCCGAACATAGCCATTTGGAACCGGTGCGTTATGGAAAAGGTTCGGGCTTTTGGCGATTGTTGATTTTACCAATGATTTCCGAAAAAAACTTTTTTAAGAGAATCTCTCAATTGATTTTTACATTTTTAAAAAATCCTTTGAAATGGTTGAGAATAAGTTTCATCCGAGATTTTTCCAAACATACGGCTGTTTTGCTTTATATGGAAGACTTGGAAGGTAAATTAAGATTTAAAAAAGGTTTTTTAGGACTTAAAACCCAAATTCAAGATGGCAACCCGCCTAGTGCTTTTATTCCGAAAGCACACGCATTGGCAAATCAATATGCAAAAAAAATTCAAGGAGTTTCACAGACCTTTATGTTGGAAAGTATAGCCGGTATTCCTTCTACGGCGCATATTTTGGGTGGAGCGGTTATAGGAAAAGATAAAAATTCCGGTGTGATAGATAAAAACCAAAAATTATTCGGATATGAAAATATTTATGTCTGCGACGGTTCGGCAGTCTCTGCCAATCCGGGGGTTAATCCCGCGTTGACTATTACTGCAATGACCGAATATGCTATGTCAAAAATTCCTAACAAAAAATAATTTAATATTTAACCGATGATTGAACGATTGATAGCAAAACAAGATGAATTTTTTAATAGTCAAGCTACGCAAGATATTAATTTCCGAATAAAACATTTAAAAAAATTAAAATCGGTTATTAAAAATCGGGAGGATGAGATTGTAGAAGCATTGTATAGGGATTTTAAAAAACCCGAATTTGAGACACTTTCTTCGGAAATCGGAGTGGTGATGGAAGAGCTGAATTTGCATATTCGCAAACTGAAATCTTGGGCAAAACCCAAAAGTGTTTTACCTCATTTGGCTAATTTTATTTCTTTTGACAAAATTTACAGAGAAGCTTTCGGTAGAGTGTTGATAATCTCGCCTTGGAATTATCCGTTTAATCTGGCAATTACTCCTTTGATCGGTGCAATATCCGCAGGAAATACCGTAGTGCTGAAACCCTCGGAATACAGTCCGGCTACTTCGGCGGTGATAAAGAAAATCTTATCGGAAGTTTTTCCTACGGAATATGTTGCAGTAGTTAAAGGGGAGGCTAAAATTGCTCGCCAATTGCTGGAACATCAGTGGGATTTTATTTTTTTTACCGGAAGTCCGTCCATCGGGAAATATGTTTATAAAGCGGCAGCCGAACATTTGACGCCTGTGGTATTGGAATTGGGTGGAAAAAGTCCGGCAATTATTGACGACACGGCTAATATGCGGATAACGGCACGTCGTTTGGTGTGGGGAAAATTTCTCAATGCCGGACAGACTTGTATTGCTCCTGATTATGTGTTAATTACCGAAAATAAATTGGATGAATTTATCAATGAAATGAAATCGGAAATACGAAAAGCTTATGGTGAAAATCCGAAAAATTCAAAAGATTATGCACGGATTATCAATAAGAGAAATTTTGAACGATTGATAAAACTTATTGAAAATCAAAATGTTATTATGGGTGGAAATTATTCGTCAGACGATTTATATATCGCTCCTACATTGGTGCTTCGTCCGTCTTTGGATGATGAAATTATGCAATATGAGATTTTCGGTCCTTTATTACCGGTTTTGACTTTTAAGAATCAAGAAGAAATAGATGAAATTTTATCAAAAAATCCCAATCCCTTGGCTTTTTATATTTTTTCAACTGATAAAAAATTTCAAAAAAATTTAATTGATAAATATTCATTTGGCGGGGGTGTGATCAATGATGTTTTGGCACATTTTGTCAATCCTCGATTGCCTTTTGGCGGAGTAGGGAATAGCGGAATGGGAAATTATCACGGAAAGTATTCTTTTTTGACTTTTAGTCGTCCGAAACCGGTGGTCAAAAGAAGATTTTTTCCCGATTTGTTTGTCCGTTATTTGCCGTCGAATGATTGGAAAAAGAAAATTATCAGATTTGTTTTTGGGATTTGATATAAAAAATTTTTTGCATTTTGAAGGAAAAGTAAATTAATATGATTAGAAAAAACACCTTAATGTTACTTATAAACAGGATAATCATTCCATATATTATTATCTTAATGATTACAAAATTTTATTATTTGATTTTTTTTAAATATTTGGAAAATCAAACTGAACAAATTCAAGATTTATCAAAGTTGATTTATGTAATTTTCACTATAATTATAAGTATTTTTTTTATAAATTATTATAAGCAGGATTTGAAAATTTTTACAAGAAAAGATAAATCATTATTGTTTTATCTATTTTTTGCTTTAATTTTTACTTATTTATATACATTTATTATTCAATTTCGTTTCTATAATTTAAATCCTATAAATTTTAATTTTTCATTAAATGACGCAAGTTTTTCATTTTTATTTTTTATTATCTTTATTATTTTGGATCCAATAAATGAAGAATTATTTTTCAGGCAAGTTATTCTTGATTATTT
>JALSTJ010000183.1 GCA_026983815.1 Flavobacteriales bacterium | reverse complement strand
ATATTTATGAATTGCTAAAAAACGTAATGGACCCTGAAATTGAATTGGATATCATCAATTTGGGATTGGTTTACAATATCTTATATGATGGAGATAACAACGTTAGAATAGAGATGACACTTTCGACTCCTGCCTGTCCACTCGGCGATGCCATTACTGAAAACGTAAAAAATACCATAAAGAAAAAATATCCTGATTTTAACGTAGATGTCGATGTGGTTTTTGACCCGCCTTGGGATGCTTCAATGATAAGTGAAGAAGGAAAAAAGAAATTGGGGATGATGTAAAAATTTTATCAAACACTAAAAAAACCAACCGGTATATATTTTATGCCGGTTTTTTATTGTCGTTAAACTTTTCTTAAAAAGAATTTATTTAAGATGAGTTATTATGATATTTGTAATGAAAATTGCATTTTTATCCAAAATTCTCAACCTTTATGAAACAAAATCTTATTATTATTCTGTTTTTATTCAGCATCCATACAATTGCAAATGCCCAAGAAACCACCAAAAAAATACAAGCGGTTCGGACGGATAAAGCGCCCAAAATAGACGGCATTCCCAATGATGCAGTATGGGACAAAGCAGATGTAGCCAAAGATTTTGTGATGTATGAGCCCGGCAACGGAACTCCCGAACCTGCCAATTATAAAACCTTTGTTAAAGTATTATATGATGATACCGCACTCTATATTTTGGCCGAAATGAAAGACCCGAACCCAAAAAGTATTGCGCGTGAGTTCGGTTTAAGAGATCAAATGGTGCAAGCCGATTATTTTACCGTTTTATTAAATCCGTTTTTTGCTCCGGGAGAAACCAAACTATTCGGTGTAACAGCCGCAGGAGCCCAAGTGGATGGTATCCAAAAAAAACAAACCGACTGGACTTGGAATGCCGTTTGGAAATCCGCCGTTTCTTTTTCAAATGATGCTTGGTATGTGGAAATTGCTATTCCTTATTCCAATTTGCGTTTTCAGAACGATAAAATTCAAAATTGGGGAATAACCTTTAATCGTTTTATCGTTAAAAGAAAAGAAGCATATTCGTGGTCATTTTTGGATAAAACCAAAAGCGGCGATATCGTTCAATTTCTCGGAACGCTAGAAGGACTTAAAGACCTAAAACCACCGGTGCGGTTGAGCTTATATCCTTATACTTCACTTGTCCATACACGCTATAACGGAGAAAACACTACGGATTTCGGTTACGGAATGGATCTCAAATACGGATTAAACGAAAGTTTTACATTGGATGCCACACTTATTCCCGATTTTAGCGATACTCCTTATGATAATATCGAGCTAAATTTAGGACCATTTGAACAACGTTATTCCGAAAAAAGACAATTTTTTACCGAAGGCGTAAATTTATTTACCAAAGGACGTTTGTTTTATTCCCGAAGAATAGGAGGACAACCTACGGATTATTATGCGGTTTACGGAGCGCTTAAACCCAATGAAACCGTAAGTGAAAATCCGGAAAATATCAAGCTGATAAATGCCGTAAAAATAACCGGAAGAACACAAAAAGGTTTGGGAATAGGTTTTTTAAATGCCATCACCAATAAAACGGAAGCAACGCTTAAAGATACAATCACGGGAAATACCCGTCGAATTTTGACAGAACCCTATACCAATTATAATGTTTTTGTGATTGATTATAGTTTCAATAAAGCTTCATCCATCGGTTTTATCAACACCAGCGTTATTCGGCAAGGACATTATCGAGATGCCAATGTTTCGGGAATTAATTACAACCTTTTGTTTAGCAACAACACGCTAAATATCGGGGGAACAACCGCTATGAGCTTGATAAATGACAATGAAAACTTCGACAAAGGTTTTAAGTATATTTTCTATGCTTCCAAAAAAATCAAAGAACATAAATTCAGGATGCTAACAAGAATCTATGATGATAAATTCGATGTAAACGATTTGGGATATTTACGTAGAAACAATCTGGCAAATTTTGATTTCGGATATTCTTATTCCATACTCAAACCTACCGAACATTTTAATAATTTTCACATCAGTTTTGATGTAGGATTTGACCATCTTTACAAACCCTTTACCAAAGTTCAACGAGATTTTGAGATAAATGTATTCGCAACCAACAAAAAGTTTTTGAGTTACGGCGGTGGGTTGGAATATACAACAGACCAATACGATTATTATGAACCCCGTGTGTCCGGCAGATATTATATCAATGGTGCTTATGGTGGAGGATTTGCATTCTTATCCACCGATTATAGAAAAAAATTGGCAATCGATTTAAAACTTTCAAGATTTCATAAAATTACCGGCAATCAAGGATTTTTCGGTTGGAGTATTTCTCCGAGAGTCCGGTTGAGTAATCATATGAAAGTAAATTATAGTTTTGATTACAAGCAAATGAATAATTTCAAAGGTTTTGTAAACATAGATAACAACGGAGATATCATTTTCGGTAACCGTATGCAAAAAGTTATAACACAAAACTTGGGCGGAAGTTATTATTTTACGACAAAATCCGGGCTAAATTTGAATTTCCGTTATTATTGGGCGCCGGTTCATTACAACAAATTTTATTTATTGGAACAAAACGGAACATTAAGCGATACCGGTTATACCGGAAATCACGATATCAATTTCAATATTTGGAATTTGGATTTGTCTTACATCTGGGAATTTGCTCCCGGCAGTCAATTGACTTTGCTTTATAGAAATGCCATTGCCAATGTTGATGATATGTCCTTGCTCAATTATAAGGATAATATAAATAATCTGTTTGACCAACCGCAAAAAAATTCATTTATTATGAAGCTGACATATTATATTGATTATAATGTGGTAAAAAGTCGTTGGTTTTAAAGTATATTTTCAAATAACAAAGGAGTGCATTCCGAATGATAATACACTCCTTATAAATTTTTATTCCAAAGACAAACTCATTCCCATACTGACAATTTGAGCTTTTAATCCTGTGGTTCTATCATAAAAATGATAATTCAGGTTAATGTTTTTTATTCCCAATTTCCACAATTTCATATCCATTAAAGCATCCGAATATCGTAATCCTATTCCGAATTGATTGGACGAATATGCAGACAAATCATAGTCGGAAGTATAGAAAGTTTGACTGGACAAATGTTGATTATACGGAGCAAAATATTTAGCTTGCGTTTGTATATAATATCTATAATCGGGGATTAAAGTAAACTTATCGCTTAGTTTTATAGGTAATTCAATATTTACGGTATGTGAGAATAAATCCCAATCATCAAAATAGTAACGATAATAAGTTCTCAAAACAAGAAAGTCCGTAATAAAATAATGTAAACGAACACCAACGGGAATTTTCAAACGGGTTTCAGGCAATTGTTCATAAGCATCCGCCAACTGAAAAACTTGTGTATTGTCAGGAGAAGTATAGCGTTGAATATCGGATGGGTTTCCAATATAAAAATTAGGTTTATCTTTAAAATATACCCTTTGCATAGGGTTTGCCAATTGCCCCGATTGATAAGTCAAGTCGGAAAAAATTGAAATTTGCATATTTTTACTTAAAATTTGTGAAAAACTGATGGATGCGGTATAAGTATTTCTGGCTTTGTTAGAAATAAACTTATCGGTTTGCGGTTTCCAAGCATTGGCACTATTTTTATCAATAACAAAGCCACTTTGATTATAAATATTTACTCCTTGAAAAAAATCGGCATTTAAGTTTCCACCATTTGCGATATAAGTTTTAATTTCGGTTGGATAGACCGGACGCCAATGATCCAAATATACATTTATCCCCAATCCGATTTCAGTATTTTTTTTATTAAAAAGTTGTGTCCAGTTCAGCCCTCCACCCAAAGAGGAATAATCAAATTCGTTGGAAACACTTAAATGTGAAGCGATAATTGTGTTTCTGCTATCGGAAGAATGACTATACCCCAAGGTTGCATTTAGCCAAACATCACTTTTGGATGCTCCACTGGAAGCAACCCAAGGCGAACCCGTGATGGGTTGTGACGCTGCTCGCTTGGTATAAGAAGGTCTGTCGTCATCATCATCGTCGTCTTCTCCGCTTGAAGCCCCCGTAAAAGGGTTCAAGTTGCTTGAAGATGCGGAAGTATAAGCTGATACCGTTGCATCGATAGTCAAAACATCATCGGCATTTACAGGAATAGAAACATTTATATTTGTAGCAACATCTTGCAAATCCTCATTTCCAATACCTCCGGTAACTGCTGCATTATTCCCCGATTGTGTATAATAACTCGACAAAATATCAATTTCGGCACTTTCCAAAACGCGCTTCTTAAATTTTTTACTTTCTTGTGCCGTTAAAAGCATTGGAAAAATTATAAAAATCCAAATTATCTTTTTCATAGTCTTATCAATTTAAACAATTATTAATTACAACCACAACCTCCACCGGACTTTCCTCCGTTAGCACCGGAAGCTCCTTCACGATAAACTTGAAATGTAGTAACAAATTTTTTAAATTTATACGAAGACAATTTCATATCCGGGTCATTAAGATTTACTTGCTGATAAGGTTTTACCGTCTGGCAAGATGACAGAAACAGAATAAAACTCATAGCCAAGATAAACAACAATTTATTTTTCATATTTATTGGTTTTTGTATTAATTTTAATATTTTTTGATGTAAACACCTTTCCTTTTTCGTCTACAATTAAACATTCCACCCCCGGAATTTGATTGATTCTATCAATTCCAACCGTGATGCCCATAACAAAGACAGAAGTTGCCAAAGCATCAGCCAGTTCCGCTTTCGGAGCAAAAACTGTTGCACTTATTATACCTGTTGCAGGATATCCTGTTTTGGGGTTTATTATATGAGTATATCGAATACCGTTAAAAACTACATATTTTTCATAATTTCCTGAAGTTACCACCGCTTCGTTGGTCAGCTGAAAAATACCGAAAGCTTGTTTCTTATTCATCGGGTTGGTTATGGCGATGGTCCAAGGCTTTCCGTCGGGTTGTGTTCCCCAAGTATTCATATCACCGGATGCATTGATAATTCCCGCTTTTACTCCTTTTGATATGAGCAACTCTTTTGCTTTATCAGCCGCATATCCTTTGCCAATGGCACCAAAACCTATTTTCATTCCCTTTTTCTTTAAAAAAACTGTCTGATTTTTTTTATCAAGTATAATGTTCCGATAACCGACCTTTTCTACGGATTTTTTTATGGCTTCGGGAGACGGCATCTTTTTCATACTCCCGTCAAATTTCCAAATTCTATCCATTGACGCATAAGAAATATCAAAAGCACCGTCGGTAAGTTTGGAGATTGCTAACGAACGTTGAATCAAAGAAAAAAGTTCCTTGCTAACTTTTACCGGTTTTATTCCGGAATTTCGATTGATTTCGGAAGTTTCCGAATTCGGATCCCAAGATGAAATGATTTTTTCAATCCTGGTAATTTCATCAACGGCACTATCGATATATTGATCGGCTTCGGCTTGATTATTTGCTACAACAGTTATATCAAACCGACTTCCCATCAATTTTAATGTTCGGTTATATATTTGCTGCGCATTGATCGGTGCAATAAAAATTATTGTCAAAATAAAATAAGCCAAAAAACTTCTCATATCAGTGGTGTGTTTTAAAGTTTACGTGTAATTTAGAAACTTTCCAAAAGTTCTATCATCTCTTTTACCGAAATTTTTTGATAACCGGTCTTTCCCAAAACTTGTGCATTTGCATCCATAACCACAACAAAAGGCAAGTAATTTTCGGGGTTATATTTTTCTACCATTTCATAATTTTTTTCCATTTGTTCTTCCGGTAAACGATTTTTCTTTTTTCGAGGAAAATCAACGCGTAGCATTACAAAATGATCTTTGGCATAAGCTTGAAACTCGGGAGAATTCCAGTATTTTCTCTCCATACGGATACAAGGTGCGCACCAGTCGGAACCTGAAAATACCGCTATAATTTTTTTGTTTTCCTTTTTTGCTATCTGTTGAGCCTCTGAAAGATCATAATGCCAATCCTGAGCAAATGAAGTAAATTGGAAAGTAAAAAATAAAATGAAAAATAAAATTGTTTGCTTCATTTGAAAAATTGTATTTAATTAATAATTTGCCTAATAATTAATTTTATTTAGTAATAAATTCTAATTTTTTAAAAATAGTATTTTAGTTTTAAGAAACCGCCCTTTCACGGATTAACAACACAAATGATATATAGGATAGGTTTGAAAGGGCAGTTTAAGGGATATTGAAAAATTTAGATTTTAATCATCATTGCCATTGTGATCATTTTCTTGATCATCATCTGTTCCGTCTCCGTCGGCATCACTATCGTTTCCATCATCTATTCCGTCATTATCGGAATCGGTATCTAAATAATCGGGGGTTCCGTCTCCGTCCGAATCATCGTCGGCTACATTTCCGTTGTGGTCGTGATCTTCATCGGCTGTAGGGACTCCATCATTATCATCATCTTGATCTTGGCAGTTCGGCACTCCATCACCATCAGAGTCATCATTGGTAGGATCACCATCGTGATTCAAATCTTCATCAGTGGTATCTATACCATCTCCGTCATCATCGGTGTCTTGATAGTTCGGAACGCCATCGCCGTCGGTATCATCATCACCACAATAACCGTTTCCGTTTAAGTCTTCGGTATCATCGGAAATTCCGTCATTATCATCATCGGTATCTTGATAATTGGGGCTTCCGTCATTATCGGTATCGCAACTATGGATAACCGTTGAAAATTCCGTTTCATTGTTTACCGTTTGAATACTTCCATCCGCCATTTGAACATCAAAAGGAAAATAAATTCCATTTATATACAAATTTTGTGTCATCCCTTGTGCTACTTGTAATAACTCTGCACTATTGTTCACTACAACCGTAGTGCCATTGTTATAAGACAAGGTTATTGGATAAACAAAAGTAAAGCAAAAATCATAATTCAATAAATCATCTACATCGAAGCCTGAAGATACCCTTGAAAAATTAAGTGATGCATTCTTGTCCTTAATGTAGGATGTAACAATTCTTGCCGTTTCACTTGGTGAAACTTGTTGGTCTTCCGTCGTGTTGGTTTCTGTTTTTTTACACGAGCTAAATCCGAAACTTAATATGGCAAATGCCAATAATAATTTGATAGTTTTCATAATAATAAAATTTAAAAGTTAATATTCATTTTTTGTGCACATTCACTCATAAAACGAAATACTCGTATCAATCCCCCCTCCAATTTTTTAAAAAAAAAATTAATAACTGATTATCAAATCATTAAAAAAAGAGAAAAAGAGAAATATTAAAAAGACATTCATCATATTGAAATTATAATATATATTTGTAACAAGAATTACGATTTGGTTCAATGTCTATAAAAGATATATGTAAAGACAAGGTTTTCGAGAAGGTTTACTTTACTTATGCCAAAGATTTAAAAAGGTTTTTGTTTTTAAAATTCGGCGATTTGGAAAGTGCGGAAGATGTTATGCAAGAAACTTTTTTAAAATTATGGAAAAATTGTCATAAAGTCAGTTTTGAAAAGGTCAAAAGTTATCTGTTTACTTTGGCAAATAATGCCTTTTTGGATATTAAAAAACACGAAAAGGTTGTTCGAAAACATCGTGAAAACAATAATTTGTCTCATTCAACATCCGAGTCACCGGAATACCTTATGATTGAAGAAGAATTTTTAGAAAAAATCGAGCAAGCCATTGCGGGGTTAACAGACAAACAAAGAGAAGTTTTTATTTTGGGAAAAATTGAAAAGAAAAAATATAAAGAAATTGCAGAGGAATTGGGAATTAGTATAAAAGCTGTTGAAAAACGTATGATAAATGCTTTGGCAAACATACGCAAACAAATAGGACATTTTTAAAAAAATATTTTTAAGGTGGGAATTTTTATATTCAATCGTTATAAGTATAGATAATGAATATTATGGAAGAAAAATACAATATACTTTTCGGAGAATGGATGGAAGGAAAAATTTCGGATGAAGAATTGAAAAAACTCATCTCGAAAGAAACCTATTTATCTTTTCTTAAACTCAAAAAAGGTTTGGAAGTTTATACTGAATTGGAACAACCTTTGGATAAATCTTGGAAAAAATTAAAAACCGGAATTCAAACCAATAAAAATACAAAATTTATCAAATTATTAGTTCCAATTGCTTCCATTGCTGCCATTTTGCTATTGTTTGTTAGTGTTAATAAATTTTTTAGTGAAAAAATAGTAAACATTCAAACGGCTTCCGCACAACATAAAACCTATTTGTTACCCGACGGCTCGGAAGTCATTTTAAATGAAAATTCATCTATCAAATTTGATAAAAAACAATGGACAAACAAAAGAGTTGTCGAATTGGAAGGAGAAGCTTTTTTCAAAGTAAAAAAAGGTAGCGATTTTGTAGTAAAAACCTCTAACGGCAATATTCAAACCATTGGGACACGGTTTGATGTAAAATCCATTAATAATATATTTGATGTATTATGTTTTGAAGGAAAAATCAAAGTAAAACTAAACACTTACAAAAAAACTTTTGTATTAAGTTCGGGAAATGGAATCCGTTTAAACAATAAAGAAATCGAACGAATAAAATTGGAAAATCAAACATTGCCCGATTGGCTTAACCTTATGGATACTTTTGAGCAAGAACCTTTATCAAACGTGCTTAAAGAAATTGAAAAAATATATGATGTTAAATTTAAGATAAATAATATTGATCTCAATAGAAAATTTACCGGAAAAATCCCTCATAACAATTTGGAAAAAAGCTTACAAATTGTTCTAAAACCAATGGAAATCGATTATCAAATTAAAAAAGACAGCATAATAATATTCAATTCCTCAAAATAAAATTAAAAAATGAAGAAAATAATTTTTTGGTTATTTCTTTTGGGGATAATATTTCCGGTCTCGGGACAAACCCAACAAGTTGTAAAGCTTGAAAATGTATTAAAAGTTTTAGAGGATAAATATCATATAAGTTTTTCTTACCCAACCGATTTGCTTAAAGACAAAGAAGTTGTAATGCCTGATTTTAAAGAAAGTTTGGATGATATATTATTATCGATAGGTTTACAAACCGATATTGAATTTAACAGAATAGACAAACAATATATTTTCTTGTCCAATATCAAAAGAAATATGTTGAATAAAGTCATTATTACCGGATATATCACCAAAGGAATTTATAAAAACAACGACGGAAGCTTCGGTTTTAGACCAAAAAACTTGGGGCTCTTACCAGGGCTTACGGATAACGACATCTTGGCAAGTTTACAATTCTTACCCGGAGTAATAAGCCCGGACGAAAGCTTGGGAAATTTAATCATCCACGGCGGAAATACCGATGAAAACGGAATTTTATGGGATGGAATGAAAATTTATCATTCCGGACATTTGTTCGGGACAATTTCACCTTTTAATCCTTACGTAACCCAAGAGGTAAACTTTATTTATAAAGCAACCGATGTGGAATATCACGATTTTGCTTCGGGAATAATCGACATACGAACCCTAAACAAAATAACCAATCGCTTTCGAATCGATGCGGGATTAAACGGTTTAAGCGCCGATATTGTTATGGATATACCCGTTATTCACAACAAAATGAGTATTCAAACATCATTTCGTCGTTCGTACGAAGATCTGTTGGAAACAAAAACTTTTAGTAAATATGAAGAACAAGCTTTTCAAAATACTAAAATAAGGGATGAAAAATTTCATTTCAAAGATTATCACTTCAAACTTAACTATGCCCCTAACAAAAAGCATTATTTAGGTATTAGCACATTACACATTGATAATGATTTGGAGAACCAAATGGAAGATAATCATCATAACACTATTTATGATTTTTTGGATACGGAAAATGACGGAATTTCTCTTAATTGGAAGTATAAAATTTCCGAAAATATTGCTTGGAAAAACACATTTGCATATTCAAAATACTATTTTATCAACCGATACAAAACACGATATGCAACTAATGAGGTTTCGGAATTTACCAAAGAAAATTTTATCAAAAACGGCAGTTTCAAATCGGTTTTCAGTCAAAACAAAAAAAACAAATTTTGGAAAATCGGTTGGGAAACCGATTATAAACATTTGTTGTATAATTTTAAAGAAAAAAACGGACTATCATTTACTTTGGACAAAGATGATTCCCGCCTAATTACCCACGCCTTATTCGGAATGTATCAACTAAAACTAAAAAAATGGGATATATCCACCGGAATAAGGTTAAATTATTATACCGAATTAAATAAATTTGTTCCCGAACCCCGGATAAGAATTAACAGGCTATTAAGCGACAAACTACATCTACAAATTTCAGCCGAGCACAAACACCAACCCGTAACACAAATACGTCAGACCGTTTTAAGTGATTTTTATGCTCAACAAAAAGTTTGGCGTTTGGCAGACGAAAAAAAATATCCTGTGTTGAGCAGTTACCAATATACCGCCGGATTGTTGTATCATCAAAATCATTTTAATTTTGATATCGATTTTTATTATAAACATACCCGAGGGATTACCAGTTATTCATTGGGATTTCTCAATCCCGATGATCCGCAATTACATCAAGGTCAACAAAAAGCTTACGGTATAGATGTTTTCGGTAAAAGAAAATGGAAAAATTTTTCGTTGCAAGCAAGTTATGCTTATATGTTGGCACAACGACAATTTGAAGGTATAAATCAAGAAAAATGGTTCGTTTCGGACAATCAAATACAACATTCTTTTTCATTATTAGCAGCTTATCAATACAAAAATTTTGATATTACCGCCGCTTGGAAAATTCGGTCCGGACTTCCATATACCGAATTGGAAATAGAAGAAGATTTTGATAACGATATTGATGAAGATTTTTATGAATTTGACGGAATAAATACCGAACAGCTACCGATTTTTTATCGTTTGGATGTATCCGCACGTTACAGATTCAACTTATCGTCCAAGCATAAAATCAAAGGTAGTTTAGCTCTATCATTAAAAAATATTACCCATAACAGAACACAAACAGGTATATTCTACACAGGAAATAATTCTTTAAATGATAGTATCAGAATAATAAAATATTATTCGGTGGGAATTATTCCTAATTTTTCATTTCGAATAAAATTCTAATTATCCCGATGTTCAAAATCTTCGGGTTCATTAAGGCGTTGATATAAAACATAAGCCAATAAAACGAAAAAAGCCAAAATCAACAAAAGATAAAACATTCCCAACCAAAACATTTTATTTAAGTTTTACAGCAGTTCCGTAAGCCAAAATTTCGGACATTCCTTGCATAATCATTGATGTGGTCATACGAATATTGATAATGGCATCCGCTCCCATTTGTTCCGCATCGTTTATCATTCTTTGGAGTGCTTGTTCGCGTGAATGTGCTTGTAATTTGGTATATTCGCTTACTTCACCGCCTACTAAATTTTTTAGACTTGCCATAAAATCAGAACCAAAATTTCTGGCTCTTACGGTGCTGCCTCTCGCTACACCCAAAATCTCGATAACTTCTTTACCGGGGATAAAATCCGTTGTTGTAATAATCATTGTTAAAAATTTTTATAAATATACAAAAAAACCCGTAAAAAATTTACGGGCTTTTTGTATAAACAAATTAATTTTAAATTAAACATCTATTTCCGTCCAATCATTTTCAATTTCTTCCAACATTTCGGCAGATTCAATCAATAGCACTCCGTTTTCATTTATGGAGTCTTTTCCAATATATCCTGCTCTACGCATCAAAGTCAAGGTGTCTTCAAAGGTTTCCATATCCATTTTCAACAATTTAAGCGCTTTTTTCCAATGATCCGGTAAAATTCTGACTTTTCTTTCTTTTACATACAAACTTCCGACTTCTTCCAATGCTCTTAAAACGTGAATTACAAACGGCGTAACAGGATACTTGATATTTCCAGCCAATCCGGATGTTGCGTGTTTTACTTTTCTTCCGGGTTCGGTCAAAACGATTAAATCATTGGGTAACATATTAACCATTCCACGAGCATCCAATTTTTCAACAAGTTGGATAAGCTCTTCTCTATCAAAATCTTTCATTGATTTTTCCAAATCGGAAAGATACAATCC
>JALSTJ010000182.1 GCA_026983815.1 Flavobacteriales bacterium | reverse complement strand
CAAAAGGAAAAACAATTTCTTTTATCATTCAGACTATTCAAGAAGTTCCTCAATATTTTATTTTGGCATTAAATAATCCTGAAATAAAATTACCTTTAAATGAAAATAAATTAACTCAAATTTTAGTTGAACAAATAAATGCTTTATTATTAGAAAAAGGTGTTTCGATTTTAGCTCAAAATCAATATAGTGACTTATTCTATGGCACAAGAGGAATACCTGACTTTTATTTCAAAAAAATAGAAAAAGGGAAAACGGACAAACCTCTATATATTGTTGAATCAAAAATTTTACCTGCACCGCCACCAAACGACAGAGAAAAAGAATATGTGGTAGGAGAAAAACAAAATGGTGGTATTGAAAGATTTAAAATTCATAAACACGGTAAAGGACTCAATGATTGTGGTATCGTTGGTTTTATTAAAGAAAATAATTTTGATTATTGGTTAAAAAATATTAATGATTGGATATCTGAATTATCTAAAATTGACAGTTTTTGGAATGAGGATGAAAAAATAGGTCTTAATAATAAATCTTTTGATTTTGCTTACCTTCATTCTATTGCACATAGAAAAAAGAATAAAGATATTTCATTAAGTCATTTTTGGATAAAAGTTTAAAATATAAAGTACGACACGCCAACAATGCATATACCCAATGGCGAGTAAGTGCTTATAAATAAAGTTTTTGGATAGGCACATTCATAAGTAAATAACTATTTGTATATCAGAGAAATAATTTGTATATTTATAAAACAAAACCCCGAAAATGAGCAAAAAACTCAAAAATCGGGGTTCATTTAAAAAACTAGTTTTATGAAGATACAAAAAATTTCTCAATATCAGTATCATTTACAATTTAATTTTTTAGAAAATGATTTTGATACGTTTTATGCCCGTTTTTTAAAAAGTGATTTAGGAAAAATATATCA
The DNA here is from genome assembly GCA_026983815.1 of Flavobacteriales bacterium. Lineage (GTDB taxonomy): Bacteria > Bacteroidota > Bacteroidia > Flavobacteriales > Flavobacteriaceae > JALSPZ01. The sequence continues at coordinate 1,701 of JALSTJ010000182.1, read as the reverse complement.
AAGTATTCCTTGGGAGGAAATGATAAAAGCAATGAAAATTAAAACCTATCGCAAAGGACCAAAAAGCATTTTTAGTCCCAAGGGGAAAATAGCATTGATGATTTTAAAACATTATACGGGAGTATCCGATAGGAAACTTATAGAACAGCTTAATGGTAATATTGAATATCAATTTTTTTGTGATATATATTTAGGTCATCAGCGAATTGAAAATTATAAAATAGTCAGTCAAATACGCACTGAATTATCATCCAATTTTTCAATAGACAAAGTACAGCAAGTACTTTACAATCATTGGGCAAGTTATATTGACAATCCCTCGCATATTTTAATGGATGCTACTTGTTATGAGAGTGAACTTCGTTATCCCACCAATCAGAAATTATTATGGGAAAGCGTAAATTGGTCATACGGACAAATGAAAATATTATGTAAACATTTAAAAATAAAATTACCAAGGACAAAATATAACAAGTGGAAATCAAGATATATTTCGTATAGTAAAATGCGTAGAAAGACAAACAAAAAGAAAAAGCCATTAACCCGTGGGTTATTACATTTATTAAATAAGCTCAACGGGTTATTAGACGAAATAGAAAACCACACCACTATTGAAATGCCCAAGAGATATCATAATCGTAGGGATACTATAAAACAAATTTACATCCAACAGAAACAATTATTTGATACCGGTATTTTACCTAAAAATAGAATTGTTAGTATCCATAAAAGTTACCTGCGTCCGATTGTCAGAGGAAAGGAAAAAAAGCCGGTTGAATTTGGAGCAAAGGTTAATAAAATTCAAATAGATGGCATTAATTTTATAGAACATATTAATTTTAATGCCTTTAATGAAGGCACACGTTTTATGCAAAGCGTCTATTTTGCACAATCATTGACACATACAAAGACAAAATTGACAGGGGCAGATGCTATTTATGCAACAAATAAAAATAGAGTATTTGCTACATCCAATAATATACAAACCGATTTCAAACCTAAAGGAAAACAAGGGAAGTATCACCAAGAAAAGAAACTACTTAGAAAAATTATTAGTAAAGAAAGATCAACAAGATTAGAAGGTAGTTTTGGAAGAGAAAAAGAACATTATCATCTAAAAAAAGTAAAAGCTCGAACTAAAAAAAATGAAATACTTTGGATATTCTTTGGCATTCATACTGCCAATGCATTGGAAATCGGCAGACGCATAGAACGGACGAAACAGGAAGTAGCTTAAAAAAAGTAAGAAAATAATAAAAAATTACATTGTTAAAGGGAAAGCTATGTCCAAAAATTAATTTTTTACGGAAAAATTATCAAAAAATAACTAACAATACATAAAAAATACCGTTAAAAATTTTTCAACGGTATTTTTTAATCTCTTTTTTTGTTTTTTTGACTACTTCTGAAAGTGCCTAATAATTCATTCGTGAATTCGTGCCAAGATAAATTCGTGAATTCGTGGCAAAACAAATTTAGTGAATTCGTGGCAAAAAACTAATTAAAAAACACCCAATTAATCCCGAAACGTATCAAAAAATCCCGATAAGGATAGCCCGGGGCTACATAATATTTAGGCTTTTTATATTCCCAAAGCCCATTGATATGTTCGGCTTTAAAATAGAATCTAAACCTTTTAACTTTAAAATTCACAAAAACATCCAACAAAGGAAAACCTCCTATTTTTTCCTCGCGTTGAAC
>JALSTJ010000181.1 GCA_026983815.1 Flavobacteriales bacterium | reverse complement strand
TTTACATCAGCAAGTTCACCGGTATTCACTCCCAATACGCTTAAAGGAGTATAATAGAATTCCCAATCTTGATAAGGGTCTTGGGCTGATGTAGAAGTATTGTATTGTGTTATATGTAATAAATCAATTTTATGGTTGAACAGAAAGTTAAAATAACCCGAATAATCTGCTGATATTCCCAAATTATTTCTATCTACCGCATTATCATAAGTTGCCGTTCCAATGTTAGAAGGATATGAATTCCAGATATTGTTAGCAGAATCAAAAGAGTATGATTCGACAACACTAACATTTCCATTCGTATCATAGGTAAAAACGTCTTTTTGATTTCCAACCCAAATATTATTATTCAGATCCCATTGATATTGTTCCCGTGTCAATTTGTTAAGGGAAACCGGATCATAAATATTTATGGTTTTTTGAGAATTTACCCAAGCAGAGGTATTTACATCATAATATTCAAAACGTTTTTCCGTTAAAAGATTATTGGAATCATAAGTTTTATGTAATTTTTGAGCATCCACATATTGATTGGTGCTTGTATCCCACATTTGCATAAGTTTTAGCGTTTCCAAGCCGGAGGTATAAGTATAAATTTCTTTGGACTGATTTTGCCAACTTGACGAAGTAGTATCATAATAAAATCTTTCTACATAATCCAATAGGTTTCCATTATAATGATATTGCACTTTCTGAGTAAATACCCAAACGGAATTATTGACATCATAATAGGAGCTTTGTTCTTCCAGAAGGTTACCGTTGGAATCATATTGTAAAAATTCGGTTTTAAAACTCAGTGTGAAGATTGAAGTTGAAGAGTCATAATTAAAATGATCTTCTTCTATTAAATTACCTGTTGAATTATCATAAATCCATTCGGTTTTTGAGCCATAAGTATTTCCTCCATAGTAGGAATATTGAATTTTTTGTGTTTGTTCACCCGACGAATTATAAGAATAATTTTCCTCGGAAATCACTGCGCTTGCATTGGTCAAATCTTTCTTGACAACTTGTGTCAACATATAGGGATTGGATTGAGCAATCGAATTAGCGGTTATTAGCATAAAAGCTAAATAAAGAATAGTAAATTTTTTCATGATATTAATAGTTTTTAAAATTAATACCACAAACATCTGATAAAATTCTTGTCTTTAAGTTTACTATTATACGGACCGCCTTAATTATATCTTGAAACTATGTTTTGATTGGATAAATAAATTATAATTATCAAGTATCAATATTACAAACTTATATTTTGTTAATTTATATAATAACATATAAAAATTATCTTAAAATTGGTATAATTATTGATTTAATGTGAAAAAATAAATAAAAAGTTATATTTTTGCAATCAAAATTTTGGACATGAAAAATACATTATTATTATTATTATTTATCTCTAGCTTGATAAATATAAATGCTCAGGTTGCTATTAATACTGATGGTTCTGTGCCAGATCCATCTTCTATATTGGATATAAAATCTACCGATTCAGGAATTTTAATTCCTAGAATGACCGCTCAACAAAGAGATAATATTTCTTCACCTGCAACAGGATTATTAGTATATGTAACTGACAATAACCAATTTTACTATTTTGACGGTAATTCTTGGTTGCAAGTTGGTGGAAATGCTACAGGAGATGATCACGATTGGGTGGTTGATAATGATAATTTGTATCCTTTCAGTGGAGGAAATGTTGGGATTGGCACTACGAATCCTACAAAAAAACTGCATTTAGTAGGAGGTTTTAATAATTTACTTGAAATTTCCGGTTATGAAACATCAACAGATTTAGGTAGAATCAGAACTTCTTATGCAAATGGCTCTGCAGCTGTTAATTTTGAAGAATATGATGATCCTTTTATTCTAAATTTTAGACAAACCGATGATAATTCAACGGTGAGTTTGGGCTTTAATGATGGTTTTATGGGAGTTAATGTAACACATCCAACTTATGCTTTTCAAGTGTTTAAAAATCATGCTTGGAATAATATGTTTAGATTTGATACCGGAAATGATGATGCCGGACGTATGTTTACCAGTTATTCTGGAGGTTCTCCTTATATTAATTTTATTGAATATGATGATGCTTTTGTTTTTCGGTTTGAACAAACCAAAAATTCAGATGCACTAAATCTGTATTTTAAAAATGGTAATATGGGTATTGATGTAGCACAACCCAAACGTAAACTTCATATCTCAGATGCCATGAGATTAGAACCTTTATCCACACCACCTTCAAATCCACAAACGGGTGATATGTATATGGATGATGGAACTAATACTACAAATAATCTACCAAAATTGAGAGTTTTTGATGGAACCAATTGGCAAGAATGTTGGTAAATTAATAATCATTCCAAATATTTTGCAACAATCGGCATTCGTCGTCCCATTCCGAAAGCTTTGGAGCTGATACGCAAAACAGGAGCGGTTTGATGTCTTTTGAATTCGTTTCTATTGACCATTTTCAGAATTCTGTTCACCAGTTTTTCGTCATGGCCGGCTTTGATAATCTCATCCGGTCCTTTTCTCCCTTCGATATAGAGTTTTAGAATAGGGTCCAAAGTGGGATAATCCGGTAAACTGTCCGTATCTTTCTGGTCGGGTCTTAATTCGGCGGAAGGCGGTTTGAT
>JALSTJ010000180.1 GCA_026983815.1 Flavobacteriales bacterium | reverse complement strand
CATAAGAAAAAATTATTTATTTTTAATAAACTTTTGATTTTGAATATGTTATATAAAAAAATTAAAGAAATATAATTTAATTAGCAAAAAAATGTATTTTGCTTCGATTCTTTTATCGAACTCACGTTAAAAAAGAACAAACACACCCCCAGCCCCTCTCGTAGAGGGGAGCTTGGGGAGAATGTAAAAAAATAAAAACTATGAAAAAAATATTGGAAAAACTTTTTAATCAATACAAACTTTCAAGTCAAGAGGCGGAAGATGTATTGAAAAAAATTACTTCGGGAAATTATCCTAACGAGCAAATTGCTGCTTTTTTGACGGTTTTTAATATGCGACCTATTTCGGTGGACGAGCTCAAAGGTTTTAGAAAAGCTCTTTTGGATTTAGCCATACCCGTTGATTTGTCCGCTTATGAAACCATTGATATGTGTGGAACCGGAGGCGATGGAAAAAATACTTTTAATGTATCGACTTTGGCTTCTTTTGTAGTAGCCGGAGCGGGCTATAAAGTTGCTAAGCATGGAAATTACGGAGTATCGTCTGTCAGCGGGTCGTCTAATGTTTTGGAAGCTTTGGGCTATGAATTTACCAATGAAGAAAAGATTTTGCAACAGCAAATAGAAACGGCAAATATTACTTTTTTGCATGCCCCTAAATTTCATCCGGCTATGGCAGCCGTAGCACCGGTAAGACGTGCTTTGAAAATGAAAACATTTTTTAATATGTTGGGACCTATTGTCAATCCGGCTCGCCCAACGCATCAATTAGCCGGTGTTTTTAGTTTGGAATTAGCTCGATTGTATGATTACATTTTTCAAGATGAACAAGGAAAACGTTATGCCGTAATTTACGGTATAGATGGTTATGACGAAATATCTTTAACCGGTGATTTTGTAATGCGTAATCGTCAAGGAGAACATTTGTTAAATCCTGAAAAATTAGGATTGAAAAAAATCCAACCGAAAGATTTGTTTGGTGGAAATTCTGTGGAAGAAGCGGTTGAAATTTTCAAAAAAATAATAAATGGCAAAGGAACCGAAGCACAAAATAATGTGGTGTGTGCCAATGCTGCCATTGCTATTGGAATTATGAAAAATCATGAGGATTTTGATGAAAATTTCAAAGAAGCAAAAGAATCCTTGCTTGGAGGAAAAGCTCTGAAAAGTTTACAATTAATCACCCAATAAATTATGAATATACTTGAAAAGATTATCGCTTATAAAAAACCTTTGTTAGAAGAGCAAAAGAAAAATATTCCTGTTAAAAAACTTACACAGTCGGAATTTTACAATAGGGATACCATTTCATTAAAACAGGCATTAATTCAACAGGGGACAAGTGGAATTATAGCTGAATTTAAAAGACGTTCTCCTTCAAAGCCTGCGATAAATTTATCTGCCGATGTTTTAGACGTTACAACCGGTTATGAAAAAAACGGTGCTTCGGCATTGTCAATTTTAACGGATTCGCATTTTTTCGGTGGAAAGAATAATGATATAGAACAGGTTAGAAGTAAAATAAATATTCCGATTTTGCGCAAGGATTTTATTTTTGATTATTATCAGGTTTATGAAGCCAAAAGCATGGGTGCAGATGCGATTTTGCTGATAGCAGAAGTTTTGGAAAAAAAGCAATTATTGAGATTAGCCACATTGGCTAAAATTTTAGGTTTGGAAGTTTTGATGGAAATTCATAGCGAAGAACAATTGGAAAAATTAAATGACCATATAGATTTGGTGGGTGTAAATAATCGTAATTTGAAAACTTTTGAAGTGAGTATTGAAAATTCTTTGAATTTAGCTTCCAAAATTCCTGAAAATTTTATTAAAATATCCGAAAGTGGTTTGGGTGATGCGAATGATATTTTGATTTTAAAATCTTTTGGTTACAAAGGTTTTTTAATTGGGGAAAGTTTTATGAAAAATGATTATCCGGCACTTGCTCTGGCAAATTTTGTTAAAGAAATAAAGTCAATTAACAATTAAAATAATTATGAAAAATTTGAAAATAAAAGTTTGCGGGATGAAATATCCCGAAAATATGAAGGAGCTTCTGAATTTACAACCGGATTATATGGGATTTATTTTTTATTCGCAATCCCAACGTTATTTTACCGGCAAACTTCCTGAAATATGTTTTGACAAAACCAAGAAAACAGGGGTTTTTGTCAATGCCGATTTGGACAAGGTTTTGGAAATTGCCCACCGATATAAATTGGATGTTATTCAATTGCATGGTTCGGAATCACCTGTTTTTTGTAATGAAATCAGAAAGCAAGGTTACGAAGTAATAAAAGCTTTTGCTGTGGATAATGATTTTAATTTCAGCAGATGTAGTTTTTATACCGAATATGTGGATTTGTTTTTGTTTGATGCCAAGGGAAAATTGCCCGGAGGAAACGGCGTGGTTTTTAATTGGGACAAATTGCAAGAATATTATTTGGATAAACCTTTTTTGTTGAGCGGAGGTATTGGTATGAATGCGCTTGAAGCAATACAGAAATTTTCGCATCCACAGTTGTATGGAGTGGATGTCAATAGTGGTTTTGAGTTGGAACCCGGATTAAAAAATATAGATAAATTGAGCGTTTTTATTGAAAAAATTAAAGAATAGGGTAAAGGAGGAAGTTTTGATGATGAAT
>JALSTJ010000179.1 GCA_026983815.1 Flavobacteriales bacterium | reverse complement strand
TAAAAACCAATAAAATCCGAATTGCGGTAATTTTATTTCTTGCAAAGCGGCTTTACTGAAAATAAATACATTGGACATCGCCAAAATTCCAATAAAAGTTAAAAGATATCCCTTGGTTTTGTCCGGTGAATTGTTCCAAAAACTTTTCATAAGTTGTTTATAAATTACAAAGAAAAGTAATTTTTCTAAAAACTAATATTAAAGAATTCATAAAAAATACTCAATTAATGTAGGTTATATTGTATCTTTGTAAAGTTAAAATATATATAAATGAAAAAAATAAAATTTACATTTTTTACTATTGTTGTATTGGCTGTTATTCTATCTGTATATATTTTTAGCTTGGATGATTCTTTTACGGTTAAGCGTTCGCGAATTATTAAAGCGCCAGCAAATTTGGTATTTCATCAGATTTCCGATTTGAAAAGTTGGGAAAAATGGTCTCCTTGGAAAGAAAAGGATAGCTTGATGAAATTTGAATATTCGGAAAAAACTGATAAGGAAGGTGATTATTTCCGATTTACCGACTCGAATGGAAATCCCCAAAAACTCACCAATATAAGTATTAAACCGGATTCGGTAATTGTGCAATCTATGGGCAATCAAGAACAAACACAAGATTTCTATTGGAAAATATCTTCTACTGATAAAGGAACCGAACTGAGTTGGAAAGTTACAGGTGAACTTCCATTGTCGCAAAGATTTTATGCCAAAGAAATGGATGCAATGATAGGTCCGATGCTTACCAGAGGTTTGGAAAGAATAGATAAAGCCGTTCACAACGATATGAACAAACATTCTACGAAAATTGATACCCTTGTAGATTTGGGAACTACCTATTATTTATATAAAACCGCCAGTTGTAAAATGGACAACCTTGGCAAAACAATGGATAGTATTTTACCGCAAGTTTTGTTGTATGCCATAAACAATCACATTCAAATAAACGGAAAACCTTTCACTATTTATGAAAAATATGACCCAGAAAACAATTCCGTAATATTTTCTTCCGGTGTTCCTACAATGGAAAAAATAGAAGTAAAAAAAGATGATATTTTGACGGGAAAAACTCCCGGAGGTAAATATTTACGAGCTATTTATAAAGGCGATTATAAATTTTTGTCCGAAGCTTGGCAACAAACTTACAAGTATTTTAAAAAAAATGATAGTTTGGTGATTGACAAAACCCGATTTCCTTTTGAAATTTATACCAAAGGACATACTTTATCTCCCAACCCTGCCGATTGGGAAACAGAGCTTTACGTCCCCGTAATTTATATTAAACCCGATACCGATTTAGAATAATTTTTAAGATATGATAACACGACTATTTTTAGTATTTTTAGGAGGAGGCATAGGAAGTATTTTCCGTTATCTGATAGGATTGGCTTTGAACAAAAACGATTTTTTAACACCCTACGGAACATTTTTGGTCAATGTTTTGGGGAGTTTATTAATAGGAATTCTCGCAGGATATAATCTAAGAAATCTTAATTTAAGTCATGAATATCAAGCATTGTTAATTGCCGGGTTTTTAGGTGGATTTACCACTTTTTCATCCTTTGCTTTTGAAAATTTGGTCATGTTGCAAAACGGAAGATATCTATTGTTTGCTACTTATTTTGCTACAACTTTAATTGTAGGATTATTTGCCGTAGCTTTTGGTTATCATTTATCCGGATACATTAAATAAAACTTTTATTATGCTCAATGAACTCAATAAAATAACCGATTTAAAAAAATTGGCTTTAAAAAATAAACCCAAAAGATTAGTTTTGGCGGCTGCCGGAGACGAACATTCATTGGATGCGGTTTTGGCTGCATACAAAATGGGGGTGATAGAACCCATTTTGGTCGGGCGAAAAGAAGAAATTGAAAAAATGGCGGAAGATTGCAAACAATTTTCCAATTTTGATGTTTATGATTTGGCAGATGATCAACAAATAGTAAAAAAAGCCGTGGAATTGGTGGTTAACGGGCAAGCTGATATTTTGATGAAAGGAAAAGTTACTACGGCTCAATTGTTAAAAGGTGTTTTGAACAAAGAATTTGGCATCCAATATCGTTCGTTTTTATCGCATTTTGCTTTGTTTGAAATTCCCAATTATCATAAATTACTCTCCATTACGGATGTAGCACTTAATATTTTACCCAATTTGGAACACAAAGTTCATATAGTGAATAATGCGGTTAATTTTATCAGAAAAATCGGTGTGGAAAAACCCAAAGTTGCCGCTTTGTCTGCCATTGAAATGGTTAATGAAAAAATGCCTTCTACCTTGGATGCCGCCTTACTTTCCATTATGCAGCGTAGAGGACAAATCAAGAACTGTTGGGTCGATGGACCTTTGGCTTTTGATAATGCTATTAGTTTGGAAAGTAAAAAACAAAAAAATTTGGGAGGAGAAGTTGCCGGAGATGCCGATATTTTATTGGTTCCCAATGTAGAATCAGGAAATATATTATACAAATCATTGGTAGCTTTTGCCGATGCAAAAGTAGCGGGAATTGTTTTGGGCGCTCATTTTCCTATCGTTTTGACTTCAAGAGCCGATTCCGAAGAAACAAAACTCAACAGTATTTTATTAGCAGCAGCATCGGTAAATAATAAATAATTATGACAATGATGCATCCGCAAATTTTGGTGAT
>JALSTJ010000178.1 GCA_026983815.1 Flavobacteriales bacterium | reverse complement strand
TTATCAAATTTAATTTGAAAATTTGAGTTAATTGGATTGGGGTATATTTTGAATGAATTGCTTATTGAATTATCAATTGGTATGTTTGATGTATAAGTTCCGCCATCTATTGTTTTATAAATCTTATCATTTGTTAATAGATAATAAGTGTTTTCATTTGCTATACTAATGTCTTCTGCATACGAGCTTCCCTCAAATGAAATATTCAAATTTTGAAAATCATCATTGGTTTTATATACTTTAAGTTCACATCCGCCTGTGCCTGTGATACACATTAAACTCACAGCTAGTTTTATGCTGTCATTGACAGTATATATATCACTTAATTCATTTGGAAGATTTATGTTCATAACAGCCCAATTACTTGAATTATTATAAATCTGTTGACTATGAGCAAATGGTGGTGCTTGTCCTATTAAAGCATAAGTTTTTGTATTGGTACCTGATAAAGAAAAAATATCGTCGTCATATCCTGAAATTGTAATATTTTCTTGTATCCAATTTAGTCCGCCATCCATAGTTTTGTAAAGTGTGGAGTTATTGCCGGCAAAATATCCTATTTGGTTATCCAAAAAGATAATACTGTTTAGATTTTCAGTTGTTAAATTGTTATTTTGCCAAGTAATTCCATTATCAAAAGATGATAATAAAGTGCCGTTTTCTCCTACTATCCATATATGGTCATCTTGTGTAACAATACATTTATTTAAGATTTCAGTAGTGCCTACATTAGCTTGTGTCCAAGTATTGCCACCATCTGTTGTTGTAAAAGCCAATCCCAATTGACCTATTATAATTCCAACATTATTATGAAAATTCATATCATTGATGGTAGTATTCGTGCTCATATTCAAACTATTTTGTGTCCAAGTAATTCCTCCATCAGTTGATTTGTAAAAAATTCCGTGTGAAGTTACAAAACTGACATTATCAGCATTCCACGCATAAAAAGCTCCTCCATCAACGTTGTTGTAATTTGTAGGGGTTATTTCAAACCAACCGGTTTGTGCATAATTAATCGCACCTATCGCAATAAAAAGCAATAACAATATTATTTTTTTCATAGTTTTAAAAATTTAATTTTGTGATTTTGTTCTCAATTGAGATTTCTCGTCAATAATTTTTGCTTTTTGTAGCAAAAATTATTTCTGTGGAAATGACAATTTTTTTGAGAACTTTGTTTTTTACTTCTTTTATAAAAAAAGTTTAAAGGGCTTTCAAGCGTAGTAACTTTGGGGTCTTATGTGCCGATATATTGGTAGAGTCTAAAATTTTGTCCGGCAGTGTTTTTTAGTGAATAGTATATTTAATCATAGGCACATAAATTTTTTAGATTTCACAATAACAAATATATAAAATTTTTTTTAATATGCAAACTTTATATACTTCTCATTCAAATAAAAATCCTAATTTTGAAATACAAAAATATTGTTTATGCATTTGAAACAATTAAATTTATATAATTTTAAAAATTTCAAAGAAAAAAACTTTTCTTTTGACACCAAAATCAATTGTTTTACGGGAAATAACGGGGTAGGAAAAACCAATATTTTGGATGCCATTTATTTTTTGAGTTTCGGCAAATCTTTTTTAAACAATAATATTCGTCAGATTATACATTTCGGTGAAGAAGCTTTTAGTGTAAAAGGGGATTTTCTTATCAATAAAAAACCGGAAATCATCCATATCAGTTATCAAAACGATAAGAAAAAAATCATCAAACGCAACAATAAAATTTACGACCGATTATCCGACCACATCGGGTTGATACCTTTGGTGATGATTTCTCCTTATGACCGTGATTTGATTGCCGAACACGGAGAAATTCGTAGGAAGTTTGTAGATAAAATCATTTCACAATCCGATCCGGCTTATCTTTCGGCATTAATTGGCTATCAAAAAAATTTAGCTCAACGAAACCGCTTGTTGAAATATTTTGCTTCCAACCATAAATTTGATAAGGAAACTTTGGCAGTTTATGATGAACAACTGCATCAATACGGAACGGTTATTTTTAATAAAAGAAAAAATTTTATTCAAGCTTTAAGTGAGTTTTTAAAAGAAAAATATCAAATCTTATCCGGTGGCAAAGAAAGGGTTGATATCAGCTATTATTCCGAACTGGAAATTAAACCGCTTTTGGATTTGTTAAAAGAAAACATACAGAAAGACCGTATCTTACAGCATACTTCCAAAGGTATCCACCGCGACGATTTTTTGTTTGAAATCGATACACATCCCATCAAAAAATTCGGTAGTCAAGGACAACAAAAAACTTTTTTAATCGCTTTGCGTTTAGCTGAATTTGAATTTTTAAAAAAACAATCGGGTAAACTGCCTATTTTGCTTTTTGATGATATTTTTGATAAGTTGGATGAACATCGCGTTAAACAGATTATCAACTTGGTCAATGATAAGGCATTTGGACAGATTTTTATTTCGGATACACATAAAGAACGCACGGATAAGTTGGTAAAGGAAATTAACGGTTCTTATAAAATATATGAGTTGAAGTAAATCTAAATAAAAAAAACGGCAAGCTACCTACATCGCACCGCTACAACCTTCTACCCTTGCTGCATTCCTGCCCTGGGGGATTCAAAGGGAGCTGGTCGTGTAGGACTTGCCGCCTGCAAAGATACATATTTTTT
>JALSTJ010000177.1 GCA_026983815.1 Flavobacteriales bacterium | reverse complement strand
AATCGATGGGTGCTTACTGCTTCTTTCAAAGCATCGATCGGAAGTATTCCTTCTTTATTCAAAACATAAGTAACCGCTGCCAAAGCCATACTTTTCCGATTGGCAAGTCTTGAAAACGGAACTTTTACAAGCGCCGGAAATTCTTGCTCCAACTCCGGTGTAACCAATTTTTCTTCGATGTATATCTTGGCTTCCGGATGCAATTTTTTTCTGACTTTTTCCAAACCGTCTTGAGTAACAATAATAAAATAATCCGTTTTATCCAAGCCGGTATAATTGATTTTATTTTGATCAAAAATTACTTCCGCTACTGAAAATCCAGTTCCTACCGTAATCGGATATTCTCCTTTCATTGTAGCTTCCAAACCTGAAAAAATTCCTGCCATTGCCAAATATTTTGCAGCGGATTGCACGCCTCCTCCGGCAGAACCGGCAATTAAAATTCCTTTTCTTTCTTTTAAATCCGAATCATATTTCTTTTGAATTACAAGACTCTTATCAATCAATGATTGGGTTTGATTATCTCTAATTTGAGTTGCCGGACGTTCGTGTTCCAAAATATTTTCTTCTTCAATCACCTCTACCAATTCATTCATTCGTTTCATTCCGTAAGAAGGGCATAAACTGGCGGCTTCGACAATTGTAAAACCTTCGGTTTCAATAGCTTTTTTCAGAGTTTCTTTTATCTTGTTTGGAGCATTTACACGAACCGCCATTCTTGCGCCTGAAGCATGAGCCAATTGAATTACGTCAAAAGGAGGTATATCTTGTTCAAAATCAATGATTTCCTTATATTTTTGTGTAGATAAACCACTGATTTGCCCACCGGTCATTCCATAGAGTAAATTATTCAAAACAATCAAAGTCATATCAACATTACGACGGGCAGCTTCCAAAATATGTTGCAATCCAATGGTAGCTCCACCGTCTCCGATGAATGTAATGACTTTTTTTCCTTTGTTTTGATTGAGTCCCATAGCCACTCCCAGTCCCAAAGCCGGGGAACGACCGTGAAGTCCGTGAATGGTATGCGTAGCAAAAAGCGGGTCTATCAAACCGCTACAACCGATATCACTCACAACCACTACATCATTGGGACCATAATTCAATTCTTGTAATGCTTTATTTAGTGCATTTATAGTAATTCCGTGTCCACAACCGGGACAAAACGGAAATTTCTTATCGGTTAAATAATTTGTTTTAGGTTTATTAGTTGTCATTTTGATATTTTTTTAAACAAAAGCTTGTATGATTTCTTCGGGAGTTATCATATTTCCCATTTTATTGACTTGTTTTGTATTTTTTACAGGATTTACACCGTATAAAATTTCTTTGAATTGCCCGTTCAGATTTTCTTCGGCTATTACAATTTGTGGATATTTTTCTAAGATTTGATATATTTCATCGGAAACAGGGAGTAAAGATTTTACCACCAACAAATCCACTTTATCGCCATTTTCTCTCATTTGCCCGATAGCATCTCTTGCAGCATCAGCAGTAATTCCCCAAGTTACCAATAACTTTTGACTTCCTTCTTGATTGTCCAAATCATAAAGAGTCAATTCATCTATACGTTTCATAAATTTTTCTTGTAAACGGCGAGTATTAGCCAAAGCTTCGGGGTCATTTTTTCGGATATTGGCATATTCATCATGAGTAGAAGCGGTAATTCTTACTTGGTGTTCGTCATTTCCCAAAGGAATAAAATCAGGCACCAAATTTTCTCCGGCTCTGTAAGGCACGTATTCACCTTGTATTTCCGGCATTTTTCTTTCGACTTTATTTATAGGTTTCAACCGGTTAAGGTCAAAAGCTTTTTGATACATTACCATTTCTTTGGAAGTCAATAAGAAAACCGGCGTTCTAAAATCGATAGCGGTTTTAACGGCTTTTTCCGAAAGTTCCCACATATCTTCAAAACTTGAAGGAGAAAAAACCGGCACGCGATATCCTCCGGAGATTATTCCTTTTAATAAAGATAAATCGCCTTGCGCTCCGGTTGTAGCAGAACCTGTGGAAGGTCCCAATCTTTGCGTAACGATAATAACCATGGGAAGTTCCATAGCAAAAGCCATATTGATACTTTCCACCATTAAAGCAATTCCCGGAAAAGCACTGGAAGTAACGGGCAATCTACCCGCCGATGACATTCCAGCCATCCATTGCAATGTAGTAATTTCGTCAGGAGCGGCATAAAACTGCGGAAATCGTTCTTTTCCATATCTATACATCCAATTGGAAGGAGTTATGGGGTAAGCCACAAATGTATCGGCTCCCGCTTGAACCAATGCTTCAATCATCAATTTTGAACCATCGGTGAGTGTTATTTTTTTTTCTATTGTTTCCAAAACTTATGATTTTAATAATGTTCAAATATATAGATAAATTTGTTTATAATTCAAGTAAAGTTTCATCAACTTGTATATTTTTTAAAAATTTTATACTTTCCTCAATATCAGGATATAAAAATCTGTCTTTCTTAATAAATGTAACTTGTTTCCTGTAAGATTTCAAAATATTTTGCAACAGTTCGGAAGTTTTTTTGGTTCTAAAATCCATTGCTTGTGCTGCTGTCAATAACTCTATTGCTAAAACTTTATAGACATTTTCCAAAACTTCATAAGCTTTGGTAGCGGCATTTGCTCCCATACTAAC
>JALSTJ010000176.1 GCA_026983815.1 Flavobacteriales bacterium | reverse complement strand
GGCTCTTTCGGCTATTAATAATGAAGGTAGTCTTTTCGGCAGTTTTGGTAATTTAGATAAATCTATTTTATTTTTTCCGATGTTTTCCTGTTCATCTTTTACAAGTAATTGCTCATCTTTATCGGTAGCTTTAACAATCATTTCTTGATATCTATCACCAAATCCTTTTTTTAGAATATCGGAAAATTGTGAGTTCCAAGCCGCCATTCCGAAAAGCATTACATAAGTATTATCAAATCCGGCATAACGAGTTATTCCGGTAACATAACTAGCCATTTGTCCTGAATAACAAACAATTATAACTTTATCATAAGCAGCTGCTTTTTGTTTGTTTTTCAAAAAATCAATCACTTTATCTTTCGGCACATTATACGCTCCATTGATATGACCGGCTTCATAAGCATCGGGTTTTCTGATATCAATAATCAACCAATCATTGATATGCTCCAAAACATCGGCAGCATTGACAACCGGTGGAAATTGTTTGGTATTTATAAAATTGCCATGTTCAAAATAAATTTCAGCCAAAGTTTTGGACTCTTTTTTATGTAAGAAATCTTCAAAATCAATGGTTTTCCCAACAGGTTTCCCCGAGTATTCCTTAGTTTTACATGAATGTAAAGTCCAAGTAAAAACCAATATCAATAAATATATCTTTTTCATTTTAAAATTTTTTTTAAATGATTTTAAACTATTTTTTATTAATTTTTTTCTATCCGCAACCACCGGTTACTTCTTTCTTTTTATGTTTAACAATCGGTTTGGCGGGAGCTGATTTTTTTACGGATTTTGATACACTTCCACCTCCAAAACGACTTCTGATATCATTAACTGCTTGTGCAAAATCCACCAAAGGTTCTTCATCATTATATAAACCGCTGTAAATTGAATAATTATTCAAAATTTTGTTTTGTATGTATTGGTATCCTCCCAAAGCGACATAGAATTTTCCTTTTTTAAAATGACCTGCCATTAAAGCCATCAATCTTGGAGTAGAAGCATCATCACCATAAATAATCAAAGCATCATTTTTGGATATTTTATCAAAATATTTTTTATCAAAGAAATTTTTCAAAGGAACATTAACTGCTCCCGGTAAATGACCAACCGCATACTTATGTGGGGTTCGAATATCAATAAATTGAATACCTTTCATATCTTTTGCATACAACAAATCTGCTAATTGCTCGTTACTGATGGCATTTGCCTTACAATTTTTATTGACGTCGGTAATATTAATTCCTTGTTTATTTCCACAGGAACTTAAAAAAATCAAACCAACTGATATTATTGCAAATATTTTTTTCATGTTCTATAATTTTAGTTTTTCATCTTATTTAAAATATTTATCCGCAACCGCCGGTTACTTCTTTCTTTTTGTGCTTTATAATCGGTTTTGAAGGCGCTTTTGCCTTGGATTTTCCCGATGATGTTCCCGAAACTTGAATTCCCGTGAAAAAGATTTGCGCACCTTTCCTAAACAGATATTGTTTTTCAAGCGTCGCTGTCAGTTTATCATTTTCGGGTTTTTGCGGATTTAAAATATTTTTATACCAAGCATTTAATCCGCCTTTCATCACTTTATTTCCTTTGTAACCGTAACTTGCCAGCATCAACCATGCTTGGTCGGCGGCACTGGAACCGTTGGAATATAACACGATAGTATAAGCATCTTGATTAAAATAGTCCTTGTTATTTCCTTTTAAAAGTTTGTCCGAAGGTATATTCAAAGCTCCTTGAATACTATATTTTTTAAATTCTTCGGGAGATCGAACATCAATTAAGAGTAAACTCGGATCGTTTTCCATAATCATCCGTGCAACTTCGTCAGTTGATATATAGCGTCCTTGTTCATTTACTTCGTGAAGTAAACTTTTGGCTCCTATAATTTTAGGCAAGGGTTTGATATCATTTAGAAAAATAGATACAAAACCACCTAATACCAATAATCCAATAATTAAAAATTCTCTTCTTTTCATTTTAAATAAATTTTAAAGTCCCAAATCGTCCAAATCTGATGCATCCATTTTATTTGTCCAAGAGTTTTGCCATTTTTGAAAAACCACAAAAGCTACAACTGTAACAATTACAAGCAAGAAAATAAAAAGTCCTTCTTTTATCCCTAACCATTGAGCAATATCCACTTTTCCCAATTTTCCGGTTTTTCTAAGAGCTTCCCAAAGAGAATCGTAGGTAAAAATAAATCCGAAAATCCCTATCAAAACTCCGGAAATAAAAGCCCAAGCATCAATTTTTCCGGTAGCGGCAGCTGATAAACTGGTTCCCGGACAAAATCCACCGATTATAAAACCCAATCCCATAATTGCACCACCGATCAGTGTCGGAATCCAAAATGTTTTGGGATAGAAAGTTAGCGTTACATCAATTACTCCCATATTATGAAGTATAAAAAGTCCTATTAAAGCAGTTATTGCAGCGGTAAAAAATACTTTAATTACCGTTGCGTCATAACCGTAAAAAACACCTGCTAATTTTCTGGTATTGGTAAATCCGGCAGCTTCCAATATAAAACCAAAACCAATTCCTATAAAAAAGCCGATTAACAGATTATATTCCGGATTGATAAGTTCTTGTGGATAAAGTGGTCCCATAATTTTCTAATTTTTAGTTTTGATCCAAAGTTTTTTAAAGACATAAGCGAAAATAAATCCAAATCCGAATATAGCTATTAAACCTATATACCCTGATAAGGAATTTACAGCCATACCGGACAATACCAGTCCAGAGGTGCAACCTCTTCCCAATTGAGTTCCTACCCCCCAGAGCACACCGCCAATCAATGCCAGATACAAGCGTTTTTTATTGGTTATGTGCGGTGCTTTTCCGATAGACCATTTCATACGTCCGAAAATCACAGCTGAAAGTATAGCTCCAAAGATTACTCCGATTAACTCATAAACCAACCAAGTATGCGTAGGTCCTTCGTCAGAACTGACATGAGGCGCAACAAAAGCATTTTGATGAGCATATTCCGGAGATATCTTATTAATCACTCCAAAAGCCACATCTCTATATCCACCGCTTGAACCCAAACCTTCACCAGCAAAATAATAAGCGGCAATAATCAACAAGCCAAGAAAAAATCCGGCTACATACGAATTGATATATTTATTTTTTTGTGTATTCATTTTTTTCAAAATTTTAATTTTTTATATAGCTAAAAAGGATATTCGGACATTTGACCGGCATATACCATAATCACCCGAAATATAAAACCTCCGATAAGGACTAATAATGCCGGAAGTGCCGGTGGAACATGAAATCCTTTGAGTTCAAAAGCTTCCAAAATAAAAGGTAACACCAAGCCGAATCCAACAAATATGACCCAAAAAATTACGGTAAATTCGCCACCTAAAAATAAATGAGCTGCTTGTTTAAAAGCTTCCGGTCCTGCTTGCATACCCATGATCATATGGATGATAAAAAACAATTCCATTGCAATCAAAGCCATATCAATAGTGGACATAAGTTTTCTTTCTTTTTTATTATTGCTCAACCACATCACAAATGCCGAGCCGGTTGAAACTCCGGAAGTAAGGAACAAAGGACCTAAAATAGGATTGTTCCAAAGGGGATGTGCATTGAAAGCGGATAACAAAATACCGGTATATATTCCTAAAATAATAGATAAGAACAACAAAATCCAAGCAAAGAAAGTACGGTATTTTCTAAAAGTTAAAATTATAAAGCGTGGAATTAGCCAATTATGTTCCAAATTACGAATAAATTTAGTAATAAAATCCAGTTTTTTCCAACCTCTTTCATATAGATATTTTTCAATATCATCTACATAACTTAAAGGCCATAACAAGGATAATATACTTACAGCCACCAAGGTCCATGCGCCCCATGACATAGGGGATTCTATTCTAAAAGTAGTAAATAATTGCCAAACATATAATTTATGGTGTAAATCATAAACCAACAATAATAAACCTATAACAATAATTATAAAAGTAAATATCGGGGCAATTTTCACTGTAAAAGGCATATCATTTTCTTTACCTTTTAAATAATACAAAGTGGCAAATAACAAAATTCCGGCAGCCAATCCCCCTAAAAATAAATAAGTAGCAATTGGCCACCCCCAAATATGAACATGAGGATATAAACCATGAATATCTCTTGCGGTTTGAAATAATTCTTCCATAATTTTTTATTTTAAATAATAAATTTGAGGTGCTGTTCCCGCTTCGGGAATCAAAGTATAATTTTCTCTTGATTTTATCAATTGAGAAATTTCACTATCGGGATCATCCAAATCTCCAAAATGCATACAAGTTGTCGGACAAACCGAAACGCAAGCGGGGTCTAAACCATCAGCTACACGGTGGTCGCAAAATGTACATTTATCTACATATCCATCGGGATGAAAATATCTTGCTTCATACGGACAAGCTTCTATACAAGCACCACAACCGATACATTCGTCGTGCGTAACTTTTACTATTCCTCCTTCAATTACATGACTTGCACCGGTTGGACAAGTTCTTACACAAGGAGTATCTTCACAATGATTACATCTGCGGGATTCAAAATGCATAAATAAATTGGGATATTCTCCTCTTGCCAATTCTATAATCCAGTCCCTGGAATAACCCATTGGCACATTATTTTCCGTTTGACATGCTACTACGCAGTCACCGCAGCCAACACATTTATTGACTTCTATTGCCATTGCATATCTCATGATTCTTTATCTTTTTTATTATGTGGATTTTCAGTTAAAATCGTAACAAAATTATTACGCATACCGGTTCCTCCGGTTTCAGGGTCTTTTTCTATATTGTATATCATTTCTGAATCTAAAATTCCTCTACCGTAAGCTCGATGCATTTCCATTTTTTTTCCATCGACGAAAATTCGCCCTTTATTTCCAAAACCGTGAGGCATAAAGACGGAATCGTGTCTGATTCTTTCGGTTATTCTAACTTTTATTGGAAATGAGCTTACCTTTCCTTTGGGATTTTTCAACCAAACTTCTTGTCCGTTTTCCAATCCATAAATTCTAGCCACTTTCGGATGCACCCATAACAACGGATCGTGTTGTAATTCAAACAAATAAGGATTATTTAATGTTCTTCCGAAAGTATGCATAGGCAAACGACCGTAAATTAAACGTAAATATCCCGGAGGAGTATCTCCATGATCTTTATATACGGGCATGGGATCATATCCCCATTCGGCAAAGTCGGTAGAATACAATTCTATTTTTCCTGTATTGGTATTGAACCAATATTCTTCTCCGGGTTTTAGATACATCGGAGTTTTTCTGGGAAAATATTTTACTCCTACTTTTTTCAATTCTTCTATTGACGAACCTACTTGTTTCAATTGCCAATCCAAGACTTCTTCAAAATCTTCCCATTCATAAAAATCTTTTAGTCCCAAACGTATCCCGATTTCTCTGGCTATCCACCAACCCGGTTTGGAATCCCATTTGGGTTTAACCGCCGGATAACGAAGTGCCACATTCGGTTGTCTATGATGAGCTGTTCTCAAATGATCCAAACGTTCCAAATAAGTTGCTTCGGGTAAAACAACATCGGCATATCCTGTTATTTCGGCAGGCATTGTATCCACTACTACAATAAAATCCTGATTATCCAACGCCCGCTTAATTTTGTCTTGACTTGGAATGGATTGTAAAGGATTTGTTGCAGCAATAAACATACCTTTTACTTTATAAGGTCCTTTATATTCCGGCAATGCATGGTCTATGATTTCATTGGTAATTCCCATGATAGCCATTTTATGTTTTTCACGGGAAATATTTTTCCAAGACCATTTGGGTTTGGGGAATGGCGGATGAGCTTCTTTCGGAAGTTTTACTTTTTCAGGGAAATAAAATCCACCTTCTCGTCCCCACGAACCTAAAATAGCATTTAATATGGCAATTGCCCTTGTTCGCTGGGTATCATCGCCATACCAAGCCGTATGTCTTCCGGGATGTATAATTACCCTTGGCGAAGCACCACCTATCATTCGGGCGGTTTCATAAATATCTCCTGCCGGAATTGTTGTAATACTTTCCGCCCACTCGGGCGTATATTTTTGCACATGTTCTTTGAGTTGATCAAAACCGTAAGTATATTGTGCTACATAATCTTTATCATATAGTCCTTCATTAATTATAACATTCATCCATGCCAATAATAAAGCTAAATCGGTTGAAGGTTTTATGGGTAACCATTTGGTAGAATGAGCTGCCATAGTAGAAAATCTGGGATCAACCGTGATGATGGTTCCTCCTTTGTCTATCAAAGCGGATACTTCTTGCACGTGTCCATTGTGCATATTTTCACCGATATGATTACCGATTAAAACCAAGCAGTCGGTATTTCGGACATCGGTAGGTTCGGGAGATGCCAAACCTGCGCCATAAGTTGCAATAAAACCGGCTTCACGAGTTATCAGACATTGCGCTCCGGCGGGTTCACCCATGGTTTGTGAGCCCCAAGCTTTAAACAAGTGTTCAAAATGCGGACCGGTTTTTCCATGGAACAATAGCGCCATACTTTCCTTGCCATATTTCTTTTCTATGGCTTTCATATTTTTTACAATCACATCAAATGCTTCATCCCAAGTAGCTTCTTTAAACTCGGATTTTCCATTTTTTCCTTTAACTCTTATCAAAGGTTTTTTTAAGCGATCTTCATCGTAATACATTCCCAATCCACCTGTTCCTCTGGGACAAAGTCGTCCATTGGAATGCGGGTCGATATCATTTCCGATGACTTTTTTAATTTTTCCTTCATTATCCTTGTAAACCCAACCTGCACAGTTCCAAAAACACACCTCACATACGGTAGGCGTTTTGATGGCTTCATTTTCAAGCAAAGGTTTTTTTTCTTTGGGAAAAATTGTTTCCCATATTCCGGTTAAAGGCGGAGCCATAGCAATACCGGCTGTTGCCGTTCCGGATATTTTTATAAAATCCCTTCTATTTAGTTTATTCATAATAAATAATTGTTGTATTATTTACTACAAATCTACAATATAGAAGTCCGAAATAAAATGATACTTGGCAGGTTTTGGCTTAATAAAATGACGAAAATCAGTTATTTACAATTTTACTCTTATTTAGAATAGTAATAAATAAAAAAATCATTTTTTAAACCGAATTTTGTAGAAAATAAAAGGAGTAGAAATGCCTACAATCATTCCACCCAAAATATCCGTTGGATAGTGAACACCAAAAGCCATACGCGTATAAGCGATAAGAATTGCCCAAAGATAGAAAGGGATGGATTTCTTGAAAGATTGGGTTGCTAACAACATTGCTGCTGCCAAAGCAAATACTTCTGTTGTATGTCCCGATGGAAAAGAATATCCACCTGCATCAATCTGATGTATATTTAAATATGTATGAACATCATAAGGTCGCGGACGTTTGATGATAATTTTGATAAGATTAGTAATTATAGCAGCCGATAAAATAGAAATACCGACAAATAATACATTTTTAAAATTTTTCTTTTTAAGAAAAGTATAAAAAAAATAAAGTAATAAAAAGCTAATAGTAATTAAAGTGGTATTTTGAGTAATCCATATCAAAAATTTATCTGCATAAACGGGTCTATGCAGATAAATTTGTTTTAGAATATTATAATCAATAGGTTCCAATTTATTAACACAGTTAGTTGTTAAGAAAGTTGCTTGTCAAAATATCCTACTTCTTGTAAGGTTTGTTTCATTTTTTTATAGGTGTTTTCCATATCAAAATCCAGACCTATGGACATTCTAATCAAACCGTCGGACAATCCCATTTTAGCTTGTTCTTCTTCGGGAACTTCGCTCGATGTTCCTTTTCCGGGTGCATTGAACAAAGTTTTATAAAAACCTAAACTTACTGCCAAATATCCTACATTTTTTTCTTGAAGTTTTTCCATAAATTCCGTTGCCATTTCACCTGTTTTCAAATCTAATGTAATCATACCGCCAAATCCAAAGTCAGGGTTCATCATTTTCTTAAATAGTTCGTGCTGCGGATGAGATTTCAGTCCGGGATATTTTACTTTAACTCCGTCTTTTTCCAGATTTTCTGCCAAATATTGCGCATTTTGACTGTGTTTGATCATACGAATGGGAAGCGTTCGCATATTTTTTAATATTTGAGCCGAACGTAAGCTATCCATCACCGGACCTAAAAGCATACTGGCTCCGTCATTTACATTTTTCAATGTATTTATAAAATCGGTTGTAGAACAAATAACTCCTCCAACGGTATCATTGGTGCCATTGATAAATTTGGTCAAACTATGAATTACAACATCGGCACCTAGATTTGCCGGTGTAAAAATCAATGGAGTGAAAGTATTATCTACAACTAATTTTATATTGTATTTTTTAGCTATTTTGGATAAAGCTTCAATATCTGCCAATTCCAACAAAGGATTGCTTAATGTTTCGCAATAGATTAATTTGGTATTGGTGCGAATAGCTTCTTCTACTTTTTGTAAATCCGTAATATCTACAAAAGATGTTTCGATATTAAATTTCGGAACAAAATTTTTCAAAAAAGCATAAGTTCCTCCGTAAATCGTTCTTGCGGAAACAATATGGTCTCCGGATCCCGCCAATTGTAAAATAACGGGAGTTATAGCGCCCATCCCCGAAGCCGCAACATTGGCACTTTCGGTATTTTCCATTTGTGCCATTGCCATAGATAAATAATGATTGGAAGGGCTGGTATGACGGGAATACAAATAGCAGCCATCGGTATTTCCTTCAAAAGTATCCAACATGGTCTTGGCTTTCATAAAAGTATATGTAGCCGAATCGGAAATGGAAGGATTTACGCCTCCAAATTCTCCAAAAAATTGAATATCTTGAATAATTTGGGCGGGATTGAATTTGTTTTTATCTGAATTTTTCATTTGTTATTCTTTTGATATTGTAAATTTACAAAAAAATTATCTATCTTGTGAGGACAAAAATTATCATTTTTGGATTTTTCGATAGCTTTTTTGTATGATAAACAAGTTTTATACTTTATTGATTTTCGCTTTTGTAGCGTTTTATATTGCACAAATGTTGCTTGAATTTTATTATGCTTTAAAAAAATTTTATTGAAAATACTTAATAAATTATTTGATACGTTCAGAATTTGTTTTTCCATATCCAATGATTTTACAAGAACGACTCCCCGGAGGCCTATAGTAAACAAGTACTTGATAGGCATTTTCGGTTTCGGCAAAATTTCCTTCGGTAATGTTATAAATAAAGTCATTTTGATTTTTTATCACATACATATAATTGTAATAACCTTGTTTTAGAAGTAAAGACAATTCATATATACCATTATCATTATTATACTTTAATTCATAATCTTTTTGTGGATTAAAATCGTTAAATTGTCCGCAGACATATAGTTTTTCTCCATTTTCCAAATCGCCGTCAAAAGCAAAATGAACAAAAACATAATCCGCTTCGGTTGATACCTCATTTTCTGCTTGAACAGAATTAATAACAAATGCGCCATCAATATCTTTATAATATAAATAATGTGTTCTGTAAAAATCTTTATACAAGTAAAAATCATAGAGTTTATCTGTCAATTCACGTTTGACAACTCCATAGTTCATTCCTCGAATATCTTTGGTTTCAAATGCTCTGTATTCATTCAAACCATCAAACAATAATTTATCCGGATAATGATATATCCATTTGTTTCCCTGATATGAGCTTGGAATATTCAGAATTTTTTGTGTAAACCAATTGTTATTTTGGATAACTTTAATTTGTAAACTTTGACTTTCATTAAATATTGTAAAATTGCCCTTGTACAAAAAAACATCCAACATTTGTTTTTGATCTTTTATAGCAATATCATTAGCCCACCTAACTTGAATTCCTACATCAACTTGTTTTCTGTAAAGAATAAAAGGACGACTGAATACCACTTCATCTGCATCATTAAGAATTTCCAACATATAATTTCCCGATAAAAGAATCCGTGTGTTTTCGTTAGGGATTGAAAAATGATAATGAGTGTAAGATTGCAAGGTTCCATTTGATGGTTCAATCCCTGTAATTATATCCGATTCAAATCCGTCAATATATTCTGATATTTGCAATTGAGTTGGTTTCCAATTTTCATCATAACGGACAATTTTGTAATAATAATCTTTTTCGTCGGCTTGCAAATCGTCAAAAGAAACATATAATTTATGATTTAATTCCAAAATATTGGAAGGCATAGGATATTTTCCGTCATTCACTTGAATAGTTTGAATGTAATAAGGAGCTTGCTTGATCAATTCTTGCCATTGAGCATGAGAAAATTGAAATACAAAGAATAATATAAATAATAATTTCTGCATTATTTTTTTAAGGTAAATATACTTTTTTTTAATCAAATGACAATTATAATGCCAAAAAGACGGTTTTAGCAACCGTCTTTTTGGAACAAATAGGATTTTTTGTGCTTATAGTTTAATAAATTTTTTAGATTTTCTAAATTTTCCTGACTGCACTTGATAAATATAATTTCCTGGCGGTAATTTTGATATATCCAATTTCAAATCCCTTTTTCCTTGAATATGCTTCATCTCTTTATTTATCAAAAGTTTTCCATTTAAATCATATATTTTTACTTGTGTATTTTCAGGTTTCAAAGCATAAAATCTCAAATATAGAATATCCGAAGCAGGGTTGGGAAAAGCAATCATTCTTTCAAAACTTAAATCCCCAATGGATGAAGATTGTGTATGAAAATAAATATTATCAATAATCATTGTCGAACCCGGGATATTAGCATTCCAAGCAAAAAAAACAAGAGAATCCGTCTGATTGACTTCAGGATATTGATTCAAATCAATAGGAATATTTTCATGGATAAATCCTAAGGATGAAACATTGTATGTCCGATCAAAAGTATGTAAAATATTTCCGTTTTTCTTAAAAATAAAACCAAGCCAGCCCTCATCATCACTACCACCCGTAACTCTATGAATTTTAATATCATAAGAAATTGAATCTGGTATTTCAGTAAGTGGTAAACCTCCTGCCGGAGGCCAATCAATAGTAGTTCCATTGGTAATTCCGGCTACAATGGTATCATTATCCGAAGTCAATACATTGGTGAGTTTTACGGCAAAATTTCCATCAGTTGCATCTGTTGTTTTTTCAACACTTAAGGGAGTAGTGGTAATGTCGAAAATCAAAGATGTCAAATATCCCTCCGGAAATTCTACTTGATGCATATCCCAATTTTCAAAATCATGATTTATCATAGGAGTTACTTCAGTTCCATTGGCATAGAATTTTATGTTATCCAATTGCAACCATGAGCCATCGGATACTCCATCCAACCCCGGATTTTCATTTAAAGCATTACTGCTAACAGCTCCAACAACCAATGTATCCGGCACTATTCCTGCTGGCATTCCCGTATCCAATTTAAATCGGGTCCAAGAATTAGTGTTATCTGCAATAGTAAAATATTTTAAGGCGGCACCAACAGGAATATCATTATTTCTGAATTGCATCAAAAACCAAGCTGTATCCTGCGCAACCAATCCGGCTTTATAATAGCCAACAATAGAATCCACATGTTCGCTATAAGGATCTCCTCCTCTAAAATCATGATCAGGATCAAAATTTATAAAATAGCCATAAAGGGTATCATTGGAGATAATAGAGGTTTGCAATTTTACAGAGTAAGAACCATTTTGCGCATCGGTTTCCCTGTAAATATTTGCATGTCCTTCATCACCACTATCCATATAGTGATGTAAACTCATAAACTGTTCTTGCAACCAATTTTCAAAACTACGATTGGTAATTTGTTGAGAAAAAACGGGCGAAGTATAAAACAAGAACAAAATAACAAATAAAGGATATTTTGTATTCATAATGAAAATTTTTAGGTATGTTAAATTTACTTAAAAAACCTATCATTTAAAATGATTTTTGACATCTTTTAAAAAGAAAAGCTACTTTCAAAAGAAAGTAGCTTAACTCAATTAACAACACAAATAAAACAATGAAATATGAAAAATTAATTTCGTTCTTTCATAAACAAATTTATAATACAAATGGTTATTTTATTTAACACATTATATCAAAAGTTACTTTCATCTTATGAATGGTTAATTTTACTTTATAAATTGTTTTTTCAACTAAATAAATCTTAAACAAATAATGATAATGAAAATCTTATAAAAATCGATTTTTTTAGTTTTACAGCCGTCCGCATTTTAAAAAATATTTATCATCTTTGCAATAAATAAAATTTCCATGGAAATCTTTTAT
>JALSTJ010000175.1 GCA_026983815.1 Flavobacteriales bacterium | reverse complement strand
ATACAGGTATTGTGGGATTTGGAAAAAGCCACGGTAAATGAAGTGCTGGAAAAACTCCCCGAACCCAAACCGGCTTATAATACCGTATCGACCATTATACGGATTTTGGAGAGTAAGGGTTTTGTGTCGCACGAGCCAAAGGGGAGAGGATATATGTATTTTCCTTTGTTGAAAAAGGATGATTATGCCAAGCAAAGTTTGTCAAAATTAATCAGTAATTATTTTGACGGCTCGTTCAAAAATTTTGTTTCTTTTTTTGTGAAAGAACAAAATGTGGATATCAATGAGTTGGAAGAAATTCTAAAAGAATTGAATAAAAAATAAGGTTTATGTTTGTTTATCTGCTTCAAGTTTTTGTATTGCAATTGATATTTTTCGGTTTTTATCAATTGTTTTTTAGGAAAGAGACTTTTTTTCGACTCAATCGTTTGTATTTGCTCGGAAGTGTTTTGTTTTCTGCGGTATTGCCTTTGCTTCATTTTAGCTTGGGAAAAACGCAAGCGGTCATTTACGGGCAATTGGAACCGGTAATTATCGGCACTAAACAATTTCAAGGAAATATTGAAAAAATATCTTTGCCGGATAATTTTATACCTATTTATATAGTGGGAATGCTTGTCGGTTTGTTTTATTTAGGACTTAAATTGTTCAAACTTTGGCGGTTATATCGCTTGGGAGATAAGTATTATAAGGAACACTATATAATTGTTCAATTGCAAGATTTTCATAATGTTTTTAGTTTTTGGAAAATAATTTTTATAGGAAATCATTTTTCAAATGATGAACAACAAAAAATATTGGCTCACGAACGGGTGCATATTCGTTGCAAACATTCTTTTGATTTGATGTTGATGGAAATTTTCAAAATTATTTTTTGGTGGAATCCATTAAATTATTGGTATCAAAAGGAATTGGAACTGCAACACGAATTTGCTGCTGATAAAAAATCGTTGGAAAAATTTGCTTCTGATGAATATTACGGTTTGATACTCAAACAAACTTTTCGGGTGGAAAGTAATTTTTCTTTTGTTAATCAATTTTATAAAAAATCACTAATTAAAAAACGTATTATTATGCAAAAAAGACGAAAATCACAAAAAACCGCTTTGATTAAATATGTATCTTTTTTAATCCTTGCGATGGGAATGGGCATATTCTTAAATGCTTGTAATAACAAAATTACAGAAGTTAAAAAGACCAATCAAAAATCAATTGATGAGAAACAAAATAAAAATTCTGATGAAACAATCAAAGAAGATGAAGATACGGAAGTAGCTTTTCAGTTTATAAACAATCCACCGGTTTATCCCGGCTGTGAAGGATTGGAAGGTAAAGAAGCAAAATCTTGTACGCAAAAAAAGATTCAAAAATTTGTTGCCGAAAATTTTAATAAATCAATAGCGTCAGAGTTGGGGATTAAGGATAAAAATGTTAGGATTCTTACGCAGTTTACCATTGACAAAAACGGAAAAATTTCCAATATCAAAACACGTTCCAAGTATAAAAAATTGGCAGAAGAAGCCAAGCGGGTTATAGCCACGCTACCGCAAATGAAACCGGGAATGTACGAGGGTAAGATTATAAAAGTTGTTTATACATTGCCTATTATTTTTAAAATTGATGAAGAAGAAGAAAAAAAATGAAAACTTTGTGTATGATATTTTTTCTTTGGTTTGTGCA
Source organism: Flavobacteriales bacterium (assembly GCA_026983815.1). GTDB lineage: Bacteria > Bacteroidota > Bacteroidia > Flavobacteriales > Flavobacteriaceae > JALSPZ01. The sequence goes on along the minus strand of JALSTJ010000175.1, from coordinate 992 downwards.
AATTTCATTTGCACAAACCAAAGATAGTTTATCATATCGTTCCTCTATCGGAAGTGCTACGGAATTTGCCAAATTCAAAAAATTAGGTGATAATTACTATGAGAATGGTTATATTTCAAAAGCCATAGAAAATTACCGAAAAGCATTACAAATAAAAAATGATTTCAATGTCCAAAAGAAGTTGGCAAAAGCTTGGAGCAGGAAAGGATATGGAGAAAAAGCCATTCAAATTTATCAATCCGTTTTATCACAAGATTCTACAAATGTAAATGTTCGGTATGATTTGGCTATTTTATTAGCTAAGAAAGGACGGATTGAACCGGCAATAAAATTATTGTATGCTTTGGAAAAAACCGACCCGAAAAATCCGGATTATTCTTACCAAATCGGTCAATTGGAAGCAGATGTCAATAGAAAACTTGATGCTTATTTGCGTAGTTATCACAAGGATACTACTTTGATACGTAGTATTTATAAAATAACCAAACTGTATCGACAATTGGATAATTTTAAAGATTCCGCTCAATATTTTTTGCAAAAAGGATTGAGTTTATCTCCCAATCATTTTGGATTGTTGCGATTGCAAGTAATTGATTTATACAGAGATAATAAATTTGAAGCGATGAAAAATCTATTGATTAAAATGGATAGTATTTTTCCTAACCGATTATTTGTAAAAAAGAATCTGGGTTGGGTTTACTTGAATCTTAATCAATTAGGCAAAGCCGATTTATATTTGAATCAAGCGATGAAAATAGATGATCAACCGATTATTTATTACTACAAAGGATTGTTGTTCTATAAACAAAAAAAGTTTAAAGATGCAAAATATATGCAATTAATCGCCATTAGTAAAAAGAAAGTAAAAAATGATAAAGAATATTATCAATTGGGTTTAATTGAAAAAGAATTTAAACATTATAAAAAAGCTTTGAAATATTTTCAAAAAGCTTACAAGGACAACCCGAGCGATTATAATAGTTTCTATCAAA
>JALSTJ010000174.1 GCA_026983815.1 Flavobacteriales bacterium | reverse complement strand
GTTTGGAGTTTTTGTATTACAAGATGTTCCTGCGGGAGCGGTTGATGTAATACTGAAAAAAAACAATTACGAGGAACAAACCATTCCTACGGTTGTTCAAAAAGGAAAAGTTACCGATTTGGGTAGTTTAATGCTTTTCCCAATTACGGAAGACAACGAAGAACAAGGGATAATCGTTGTGAGTGATGACGAATTATCCGATGATGAATCCGGAACACAAAACAGCAGTGTAGCAGGATTATTACAATCATCCAAAGACACTTATCAAAGGGTTGTAGCTTTCAACTTCGGACAAGTTTGGTTCAAAGCTCGTGGTTATGATACCGGTATGGGCGAAGTTTTGTTCAATGGAATTCCTATGAACAAAACTTATGATGGCAGACCGCAATGGAGTGAATGGGGAGGCTTAAATGATGTTTTGAGAAATCAAGAATTTACTTACGGATTAAAACCTTCCGATGAAAGTTTCGGTAATGTTTTGGGAACAACCAATTTTATCACCCGTGCTTCACAAATGCGCTCGGGCGGTAGAGTTTCTTATGCTTCTACTAATTCCAATTATCGTGGCAGAGTTATGGCATCTTATAACACCGGCCTGATGAAAAACGGATGGGCGGTTAGTGTATTAGGTTCCAGACGTTACGGACAAGAAGGTTATTTTGAAGGCACTACCTATAATGCTTGGGGTGGTTTTATTGCAATAGAAAAAAAATTGAACAAAAAACACAGTTTGAATCTTACCGCTTTTTATACGCCCAATCGTAGAGGGAAAAATTCGCCCAATACACAAGAAGTATTTGATTTGGGCGGAACAAAATACAATGCATATTGGGGTTGGCAAGACGGACAAAAACGTAATGCCCGTATGAAAGAAATTAAAAGACCTACGGTGATGCTTAGCCATTATTGGGATATTGATGATAAAACCAGTTTGAATACCAATATAATGTATCAAACGGGAACCATTTCCAATAGTCGTTTGGAATACAAAGGAATGAACCCCGACCCGACTTATTATCAAAAACTTCCCAGCTACTTTTTACGTCATCCGGGAAATGAAGATTTTGCCGGTGCTTATGCTCGCACGCAATATTTCTTAAACAAAACTCCCGAAAGTCAAATTATGTGGAACGATTTGTATTATGCCAATTCGCTTTATGACGATGCGGTTTATCTCTTATACAATGATACCAATGCTGACGATGTTTTGGCTTTAAATACCGTATTTTTTAGAGAAATTAATGACCATATCGCCTTGAACGGTTCTTTGCTTTATAAAAAAGTAAATTCCGATAATTATGCAGAAGTGGTCGATTTGTTAGGAGCTAAATATTATACGGATATCAATAAATATGCACTTCCCGGACAGCAAGACAATGATGTTTTGCATCCCAATCGTCAAGTAAAAGAAGGAGATCAATTCAAATATCATTATTTAATTGACGCAAATGTTATCAACGGATATGTAAAAGGTGATTTTACTTATAATTCGGTTGATTTTTATCTGGCTGCCAATGCCGGAATGACTTCTTATCAAAGAGATGGTTTATACAAAAACGGAGAGTATCAAAATACTTCTTACGGCAAAAGCGATAAACTCAATTTTAATACTTTTGGAGTGAAAGCCGGATTGACTTACAAGCTCTCCGGTCATCATTATTTTGATTTTAACGGAGCTTATTTGAATGATGCTCCGAGTATTCGCAATACTTTTGCCAATTCAAGAGTATCCAACGAATTGGTTCCTGATATTACGACCGTTAAGACAATGTCTTTTGACGGAAGTTATATCTATAAATCACAAAATATAAATTCCAGATTAACAGGTTATTATACCCAATTCAAAGATATGACCGAGGTTTCTTATTACTATGTGCAAGGACTGACCGGAGTTACCCACACGGATGATTTCTTGGTAGCTGCATTATATGGTATTGAAAAAACCAATGTAGGTGCAGAGTTTAGTATGGATATCAAACTAACGCCTACGGTTAAATTTTTGGCAGCAGCAGGTATCGGACAATATATTTATTCGAACAATCCCAAGCTTAAAATTTCGGCTGCTGAAGATGATGAAGCCACTTTTGTATCGTATTTGAAAAATTACAAACAATCGGGAACACCGCAACAAGGATACTCTATTGGTTTTGAATACAGAGACCCTAAATATTGGTGGGTAGCTACCAATGCCAACTTCTTGTCGCATAATTATGTAGGTTTATCATCCATTAGAAGAACCGATAATTTCTACAAAGATTTTGACGGAAGTCCGGCAGTAGGTGTAACGCAAGAAGATATTGACCGCTTATTGGTTCAAGAACGATTGGAAGATATTTTTGTGATGAATATTGTCGGTGGAAAATCTTGGAAGATAGGACATCAATATCTCGGATTTTTTGCCAGTGTTAACAATCTTTTGGGTGAAAAATTCAGAACCGGAGGATTTGAACAATCTCGAAAAGGAAATATTATCAATTTTAAAGAAGATATGGAATTGGAAAAACCTTTATTTGGTAATAAATATTGGTATGGCAGAGGAACTTCATATTATCTAAACATTTATATCAGATTTTAATTATTAACTTTAAAAAACACCATTAAAAATGAAAAAAATAATATCAATTTTGTCAGTTATAACCTTGGTTATCATTGGCTTTTCTTTAAACTCTTGT
>JALSTJ010000173.1 GCA_026983815.1 Flavobacteriales bacterium | reverse complement strand
GATACTTATTTATGCAGCGCATTTGAAAATGATTCTATTGATATGTTGCAAAAATATTTTGAACAATGGAGCAGTGATATTCAACCTATATCTATAAGCGAAAAAATGGCTTTAAATGACACGGTAAAAATTGTTTATAAAATTTTTGAAGATTATGAAAACTATTGGATAAATTCCGGTTTAAGAAATTTTAAAAAGCCTTACACAATGATTCAAAACGAAATTAATTACTCAATCAGCAATCTTAAATCATTTACGTATGAACCGTTTTATAAAATAGAAATGTTGTCTTTGCAACCATTAGCATATAACAATTTAATTAAACCAGCCTCGTTCGTAATAGATAAAGAAACTCTGATTTCGAAGATTAAATATCCGCAAATTGCCGTAAGAGCCGGCATTAAAGGTGATATAACAGTCGAATTTTTAGTTGATACTTTGGGAACTCCCCAAAATATAAAAATAATCCGGGGAATTGGAGCCGGTTGCGATGAAGCGGTCTTATTTGCATTATATTCATCTAAATTTATTCCGGCAAAGATTAATGGTAAAAATGTAGAACAAAAAATGCTAATCACTTTCAGATTTATATTACATAATGAAGAACTTGCTAATCATAATTTAAATTTGAAAAAGTCAATTATCAAAAAAGGTATAATTAAAAATTTTAGACCCTTGCCAAACAGACTTCCGAACAAACCTGTTTATGTAACGGAAGCAAAAAAATCCAGTTTAAATAATTTTATTCGTAGTGATTGCGGGGATTGTTCAGAAGAAAAATATAATAATCAACATTGGAAAGGATGGCCTAGGGCTAATTTTATTGAGCAAATGACTAAATTAAATGCAGGCATGATGGCTTTTCATTTCCATTCCATACCTTATATAATCAATATAGTAATTAGCAGTAGTTTCAATAATGCGTACATATCTGCATGCAACGGCTCAAGTTATACAAGAGATTTATTTGAACTCAAAAATAATAAATGGCTTTATATTAAAACCATTAGTGTTTCAGTTGAATAATATTGACGCTTTTATCTGATAATCCAGTTTTTACAAATTCCCGTATATAATCTTACACGACGTCGGATATCAGGCTAATCTGTTTGCCTGTTTCCGGAGTCTCCTTTATTTATTTACCGGAAAAAATAGGAATAGTATTTCAAAAATGGGTAAAAACAATAAGGAAAGAAATGAAGTGCATTAATTTAGTTATTCGTGGACATAAGTAACACAGAAATAGCTGCAATGTAAATTGAAAATCCATACTTTAAAAATATTTTATTTAGCAAATCTGTTTTATAATTTTTCTGCTCCTCTTTAAAGGATAATTTGTCCTAAATACTTTATACTATAAAATTATTTCTATAGATAGAAATTATTTATTAATTTTAAATAATGGTTTTTCAATTATAAAGCAATATGCTCGTTTCCGGTTTAATAGTTCTTTTAAATTATTCACACCTCTACTGACTATTAAAATCAATCATATACATTAATAATCCGGAGGGCAAAATGAAGAGAGTACTTCTTGTTTTGTTATCCCTTTTTATTGTTAATTCCGTTTTTTCACAATCAACCGAGTGGATTAATTACTATACCGGTAATGATATTCAAACTATTACTGTGGATTCGGATACTTTGTGGTACGGAACATGGGGTGTTGGCGTTGTGAAACTCAATCTGCAAACAGGTGAAAAAACATTTTACAATTTCAAAAATTCAGGCATGCCTGCTGCTGTTGTAAGAACAATTTCCATTGACCAAGCCGGTAACAAGTGGATAGGTACCGACAGCGGGTTGGTAAAGTTCGACGGTGTAAATTGGACAGTGTACAATACCTCTAATTCAGGTTTGCCTTACAACCGGGTAGAAGCCCTTGAAATAGATGGCAATAATTTATGGATTGGTACCCATGGCGGCGGACTGGCAAAATACGACGGAATAAATTGGTCGGTTTACAATACCACAAATTCAGGAATATCGCATGATTATATACTAAGTCTAAAACTTGATATCGCAGGTAATTTGTGGGTTGGTACTTATTTGTGGCTCTCTAAATTCGATGGCAATAATTGGGAAACTTTCGATAATACGAACTCCGGAATTCCGGGCGATAAAATTACCGATATTGAATTCGATCCGGACAATAATCTTTGGATTGGAACGGATAATGACGGGCTGGGAAAATATGACGGTATTTCATGGTATAATTACACCGTGACAGACGGGTTGCTGGATAATAGTATTAGCAAAATAGATTTCGACAGCAACGGGAACTTATGGATTGCTACGTATTACGGGTTATCCAAGTTTGACGGCACAAACTGGACGAATTATACAGAAAATAACTCCGCACTAATAACTCACGATATCAAAGCTATGGTTGTCGATAGCAAGAATAGAATCTGGCTGAGTCCATCTTCTGGTGAATTAATAATGTTTGACGGTGTAAACTGGTTTTACGACAGTGCTAACGGAAAATATATTCCCGGAGATCGCATTTATGATGTTAATGTTGATATTAATAACACCGTGTGGGTGGCTACAAATTGCGGCGTTGGTTTTTTTGACGGCACAAAGTGGAAAAACTTTAACAAATTTAATTCAAATTTAAATGCTTATTATACCAATCATATTGAATTTGACAACAACGGTTATATATGGGTTAGCAGCAATAACG
>JALSTJ010000172.1 GCA_026983815.1 Flavobacteriales bacterium | reverse complement strand
GCTTTGAAAGTTTTGTTTTCCGCCCAATATTTTTGCCATTTGCGGTCAATTTGATTAAAATCGTAGGTTTTCATTTGCATTTATTTTCCATTGATTGTGCAAAGATAAAATTATTTGGGGATATACGGATGAGGTAAAATGTAGAAAACTTAATCAACTCAACTGAAATTCAACCCTAAAGAAAATATAAAAATATATTTTTCGTTTACCTTTGAAAAATGAAGCAATTTTTTAGCATTTTGTTATTCATCATTTTCTTTGTTCAGATGAATGGACAGAATAAGAAACAATTGCTTGTCAAAGAAAAATATATATTGGTTGAAAAGTCTGTTATTCAAATAGATACATTCAGCATTCAACCTGATTTTTTTGAAATTTTTTATCAAAACCATAGAATTTCTAAAGAAAAATATAAAGTAGATTTTGTTGAGGCAAAACTCTATCTAAAAAATTTTGACAGTATCAAAGGCAAAATTATCCAAATTTATTATGTAATCTATCCACAAAGATATCATAAAACCTACATCAAATTTGTCAGACCCAAAAGTCCACAAGACACTCTATTGACGCCGGTTTTTTCTACACAAAATAATATAACATCCAAACCTTTTGACGGATTGAAAACCCAAGGAAATATTAGGAGAGGAGCAACAACGGGAAATCATCAAAGTTTGGTTATGCAGTCCGGTTTGGATTTAAAAATTGAAGGAAACTTGTCCAAAAAAGTCAAACTCAAAGCGGTTCTTTCCGACGACAATTTACCCCAAGCTTATGCCGGAATTTCGCAATCATACAAAGATTTCAATCGTATTTATATGCAATTGTCTGCACCCAAATGGCAAGCAACCGGTGGCGATTTGATATTAAAAAACACGCAATCTCGTTTCTTGAAATTCCAAAGAAAAATACAGGGGCTGGATTTTGAAATAGGACACGACAAAAAAATAGGTCTCAGCGGAGGAATTATCGATGGAACTTACAATCGAATGCAATTCCCTGCTCAAGAAGGTAATTTAGGTCCTTATTTGCTCAAAGGAAAAAACAATGAAACTTATATATTTATCATAGCCGGAACCGAAAAAATCTATATCAACGGAAAATTACTTACGCGTGAACAAGATTACAACATACGATATGAAACCGGTGAATTGATTTTCAGACCAAGTATAAATATCTCTGCCAATGACAGAATTACGGCGGAATTCAACTATTCCAATCAGAATTATTTGCGATACTTAAATCGTAATTTTTACCGCCAAAATAGTGAAAATTCCGAATTTGAATTTTATACTTATTTGGAGCACGATAACAAAAACCAACCCCTACTGTATAATCTGACACCTCAACAAGTTCAAGCTCTTAAAAACGCAGGCGACGATCCCGAACAATTATATATTTTGTCGGCAAAACCTTCTAATTATAATGAGAATAAAATTTTATATAAAAAAGTAGCTTTAGGAAATAATTTTTATTTTGAATATGCTGCTCAAGATGAACCCGATTTGTATGAAGTGCGTTTTTCTTATATCGGGAAGAATCAGGGAAGTTATGCGATTGATAAAATAATTGCCTTAGGAAAGATATATAAATTTGTAGGGCAAGGCAATGGTGATTATGAACCAAAAACAAAACTAACGGCGCCATTGAGCAACAAATATGCGGGATTTAGGTATAAAAAAGTTTTAAAAAATGATCGTTTTGCATCGGAAATTTTGTTTAACAATACCGATTTGAATACCTTTTCATCCATTGATGATACTGATAATACCGGAGGAGCCGCTCATTTTTTCTATGAAAAATCATTAAAATCCGACACCATCACCCAATGGAATATTTATGGAAGTTATGATTTTATCCATCAAAATTTTGTTGCTTTGGACCCATATTATGACCCTGAATTCAGTAGACGCTGGCAATTGGATAGTATTTTTGGTAAACAACATTTTTTGGATTTTGGAACTTCTTTGTCCAACAAAAAAAACAATTGGCAAGCCGGAATCAAATGGCTTCAAATGCGCGATACCATTCATGCACAACAAGGATATTTTCAAGGAAACGGAATCCTGAAAAATATCAAGTGGGAAGCCCAAAACAGATGGACAAATAGACAAAATCCTAATGGAAAATCGCAATTTTTTGATTTGGAAAACACGTTTATTATCCCAATAAAAAAATGGAATTGGTTCAATACCTTACATTATGAAAAATTATCATCAACCCATCAAAATATAATTGATAGTTTGAATTATGCTTATAAATTTTTTGAAACAGGATTTATCAAAAAAGACTCTGCTCAAATTTTTTTTGAAACGGGTTTTCGATGGGCAGCCAATGACAGTATTCAAAATAATCAATTATCATTGGCTAGAAAATCCGTAAGTGGATTTATAAAATTTCGCAAAAAACATAAAGGTGGTTATGTTCATTTGAATATTATGCTGAAAAATCTAAAATATCTTTTTGCTAACCGCTTTCGTCGTTTTGTGAATTTACAAGTTTCTGTAAATCAATATTTTTTTAGAAAAATTTTACAGGGAACTGCAAATTTGGAATCTTACAATGGAAATATTTTGCAAGATGAGATTATTTATGTAGAAACACAACCCGGACAGGGAAATTATCAATGGAATGATTACAACGGAAACGGAATCAAAGAAATCAATGAATTTGAACCGGCTGTTTTTTCAGATCAA
>JALSTJ010000171.1 GCA_026983815.1 Flavobacteriales bacterium | reverse complement strand
AATACAATTTTTCCATCATTTTTTTACAACTTATAAATCAAAACATTACTTTTATTTTAAAAAATATTTAGGACGAAATTGTTTTTTAATCTAATATCCACCAGTCAAAACGTCCTTTGTCTATGACAATTTTGTTGTTTTGTTCATTATAAAGTTCAAAATGAAAAATCCCTCGGATGTATTCGTGTGCTTTGTATTCCAAAATTCTAAAATATGTTTCGGGGGAAGCTTCTATTGAATGATAATTTCCGTAACTCCCTATCATTTCTATATAATTATCCGACGAAGTTGTCCCGTTTGCCGGCGGATTTTTAAAATGATAAAATCCGGGACCGTTGAAATTTTTTAAAATAGCTTTCAAACCTATTGTATAAGCATCGTTATTATGATAAACATTGAGTTGTAAATTATTGTTATTGATAAAGAACCTAACAGGTAAGCTATTGTTACCGCTCAGAAGAATATGATGCTTAACCGGAACAAATTCTACATCATTGATTTTGAAATAAAAAGAATTTTTTCCCAACTCGTTGGCTTTGCGGGTGCAAGAAAGCAAATTAAGTATCAGTAATAAAAGAATTAATTTTTTCATTGGTTTATAATTTTAAGAATTTCTTTCGGGACCAAATCCGAAATATCTCCTCCGTTTTTATAAATATCTCGCACGATACTCGAACTGATATATGAAGTTTCGGGACCGGTCAGCAAAAACACGGTTTCTACGTTTCCCAATTTTCTATTGGTCTGTGCAATGGCTTTTTCAAATTCAAAATCGGCAGGATTTCTCAACCCGCGTAAGATAAAATCGATATTGAGTTTATGGCATAAATCCACTGTTAATCCCGTATAAGAAATAACTTTTATTTTGGGTTCATTGGCATAAACTTTTTCAATCATACGAATACGCGTATCCACATCAAACATATATTTTTTGTTGATATTTATTCCGATAGCAATGGTTAATTCGTCAAACAAAGGCAACGCACGATTGATAATATCCGTATGTCCCAAAGTAATAGGGTCAAATGAACCGGGAAAAACAGCTTTTCGTTTCATAAAGGGCTTTTGGACAAATTTACATTATTTTTATAAAATTATAATTATTTTTACCTAATAAAAATTAACGAATGAAACTCAAAAAAGGAGATACGGTGGCTTTGGTAGCACCTGCCGGCATTATAAAAGATACAGGAATTATTGACCAAGCCGAACATTTACTCGCCGAATGGGGATTAAAAACAGTAGTGGGACGGCATGTGAGCAAGCGCAAAGAAGTTTTTGCCGGAACCGATACGGAACGTTTACAAGATTTACAAGAAGCATTGGATAGTCCCGAGGTCAAACTCATTTGGGCTTTGCGTGGCGGTTATGGCACCAATAGAATTATAGACCGATTGGATTTTGCAAAATTTAAACAAAATCCCAAACTCATTGCCGGCTATTCCGATATTACGATTTTGCACAACAAACTTCATAACTTGGGTTATCCTTCTATCCATAGCATAATGCCGGTAAATCTCAATGAAAAAATTTCCGAAAAAATTTTGGAATTGACGCGCAAGGCATTTTTTGGAGAACCGCTACATTTCAGTTTTGATTTTTCAATGGAAAACACCAATTTTCAATCCGTTGAAGCTGTTGTAATCGGAGGGAATTTGGCGATTTTATACAGTTTATTGGGAACAAATTTGGATGTGGATACCACCGGAAAAATTTTGTTGATAGAAGATATCGGAGAAAAACTTTATCAAATAGACCGGATGATTATCAGTATGAAAAAAGCTGGAAAATTTGAAGGAATAAAAGCTTTGTTAGTCGGACAATTTACGGATATTCCACAAGAAAACCCCGGCTTTGATAGAGATTATCGGCAATTGATAAAAGAACATCTGGCGGAATATGATTTTCCCGTAATTTTTGATGTACCCGTTGGACATATTACCGAAAATTATCCTTTGATTCTTGGAAAAAATCTTTTGATTAAAAATAAAGAAAATACAATTGAATTGATACAAAATTCATAGTATAATCAATTTTTTTTTTTAAAATTCATTTCTGTAAGAAAAGGAACTTGTTTAATTCAGACGGACACACCCCTTACCCCTCTCGTAGAGGGGAACTGTGGATGTTTGCTAACAACTCTATGAAAAATAGGGATTTAACGGATTTTTTTGAAGCAAAATGTTACAAAAATTTTTCCATCTTATTTATCGAAATACAAAGCTCCCTTTGATAAGATGTCTTGATGTCTCAATTCTCTTATACGTAATTATCCAATTCAACCACTAATTAACTTTAAGCAAACTATATTTTCTATTTATCGAAATACCAAGCTCCCCTCTATGAGAGGAGCCGGGTGTGTGTTTATTCTATTTAACAGAACTTATCAAAAAGAAACTTTATCAAAGAATAAATTTTCTACAACCGAAGCCGAAGCCATAAGAATTGGCAAAAGGCATTGCAGATGCAGAAATTAAAATCCCTGTTTTTTTGTATTATATTTGCATTATAAATAAAAGAATTTTTTGACCAAAATTTTATACATATTAGAAGATTTATATCTATTGATTAAGAAAAAATGGGAAGCGGATATTTCTCATAAATATATCAGTAATGTTCTGGTATTCATATTTTTATCATCTTTATTGATGTATTTTCTTATACAGATGAAATGGATTACTCCACGCGGGTTTATCCGTTCTTTTGA
>JALSTJ010000170.1 GCA_026983815.1 Flavobacteriales bacterium | reverse complement strand
GCAAGAATGGCAAGTATGCTCATAATATAATTTTGCGGGCGTGGATTTTTTGGTAAAATCAACAAGGCGGTAACTATAAACAATACCACCGTTACCAATGCGGATTGCCATAATATTTTCTTGACCAATGGACTCATATTTTTTTATGCTAAATTAATGTTTTTTTCAATAGTAACATAAATAAGTGAACCGATATAATAAAACAGTCGTATTATAGCATATTATTGGTTTCAAATTTCTTTGTTAAATTTTTTAATAAATTAGATTTTAATTGACCAATACAATGCTTATATTTTTAGCCGAAAACCACAAGCACATATGCTTTTTAAATATTACAGAACAATCCTGTCCTAAATAAATTTAACTTTTACTTTTTCCATCGATGAAAAAGTAACAAAAAATCTAGGCTGACGAGTATTTTTCTAAATTTTTTGTTCATTACACTAAACTGTCTGAACTCGGTTGAATAATTTTTCTAAATACAACCTTAACTTAACCTCAAACAGCAGACAGTTTTACGTTTCATTCACTTCAAATTTCACGAAAAATCCTCGTATGCCGGAAAGGATAGATTCATTTGCCTGTGAATTTAATCCCCTAACGCTTAAAAAAACACTCAATTTATTATAAATCAAAATATTACTTTTGTTTTAAAAAAATATTTAGGACGGAATTGATTACAGAATTTCAAATTTAACCAAAACCTTACTCGAATACTTTATTTTCTCTAATTTTAAATCCGGATAGTAGCTTGCACAAATCAATTTTCCGGTAAGTGCAAATTTGTCCGAATTAGAATCATCTTTTGAATAATCTTTAAAAACATCAGTGATATATATAGCTTTACCCAATTTTTGATTTAAGGGTGCTAACATTGATTTGGCTTTCATAACAGCTTTTTTAATGGCTTTTTGTTTTAGCTGTAATTGTATTTCATCTTTTTTGGGATATTCCTGCTTTGTTATTGAGACATTAAAAATTCCAAGTTTTTGCAATTCATTATTTACCTTCCAAACATCTTTTGAATCATAAACCAATAAAGAATAAAATTTTGATTGCAATTTTTGTTTTGGCTTAAAAAAAGATTTTTTGTAAATGCTGTATTTTACCGGAATGATTTTGAATTGTTTATCCATATCAATTCCTATACGTTTAAAGGCATTGACCATTTTTGTTTCCAATTCCGAAATAGCTTTTTTATCATCTTTTTCAAGAGTTATTAACATATGAATTCTATTCGGCATTACCAATGTATCTACTTCGGCGGTAGTTTCCAAGTAAGCTTTGTCAATAAAGCTTTTTGTTTGTGCTACTGAATTTAAAGTAAATACAATGAATAACGATAAAAATACTTTTGCTTTCATAATACAATATTTCCAATATACATACAACAAATATAAAAAAAATTTTTTAAATACACAAAGATAGTTCAATAAAGGAAAGAATATTTATTTATCGCTTGAACAATCGATTTAGTTTACAAAAAAAACTTTAAATCAAAAAATACTTTGATTATTAAAAAATATTCAGAACTTATGAATTATTTTACCAAATTTTCCAATCGTTTTTTTAAATCGGGGTGTGAATAATGCACAAAAACATACCAAGGATGCGGGGTCAAATTACTCAAAGATTTTTTACTCAATTTCTTTAAACCTGAAATCAAATCTTGTGCATTGCTATATTGTTTGGCAAAATTATCTGCTTGATATTCAAATTTACGCGAGATATAATTTGTCAAAATACCCAATAAAAACGAAAGCGGAGTAAATAATAACCCGAACGCTATCAATCCGATATGAAATGAGGTTTGCGTCGTTCCAAGTGCCTTTGCCAAGTTTTCATTATCTATCATTCGAGACAACAAAAATAACATTATTCCGGTAGTTAAGATGCTTAAAATCAAATTAAAAATAATATGTTTTTTCTTGTAATGACCTATTTCGTGAGCCAATACCGCAGATATTTCATCGGGAGTTAAATCGTCAATCAATGTATCAAACAAAACCACTTTTTTCTTGGGACCGAAACCCGAAAAATAAGCATTGGCTTTGCTGGAACGTTTGCTGCCGTCAATAACATAAATTTTATCCAAATTGTAATTTACACGCTTTGCCAATTCCTTCAATTTTTGTTTGAGTTCTCCTTCTTGCAAAGGCGTAAGTTTGTTAAACAACGGAACGATTAAACTCGTATAAAACATATTGATAAAAATCATAAAAATCGCAACGACCAATAATGCATACCACCAAAAGTTTTTTCCGGTTATATGGTAAATATAAATTATAACCGAAGCCAAAATCCCTACGATAATTAAATTTAAGAACAATCCTTTTAACCAATCGGTGAAAAATAATTTTTTGGTAGATTGATTAAACCCGAACCGCTCCTCAATCACAAAAGTTTGGTAATAATCAAAAGGTAAGGACAATAAACTGCCTGCCACTAACAAAATTGCAAAAAACAATAAAGATTGTAACAAATAATTATCCGTTATTTCCCTCACCCAATGGTCTAAAATTCCAAAACCACCGGTTAAAAGTAAAACAAGAATCAAGACAAATGATAATATTGAAGTGAAAGTGGAAAAACGATAATTGGTATATTTATATTCCTGTGATTTTATGTATTCTTTTTCATCAAAAATATCTTGCAAAATCTCCGGTATTGCATCCTTGAAATGCTTGGCATTGAGATAATCCAAAATTTTAT
>JALSTJ010000169.1 GCA_026983815.1 Flavobacteriales bacterium | reverse complement strand
GGACTTATTTTAATTGGAACGGAAATAGCATCAGTAAATCCTAAATTTGTAGATATTTCAGAAATCAAAGGTTTTATTAAGAAACTATTCCAAAAAAGTACCGGTGATATAAATTCAATGATTGCACACGAACTAGTCCATACTCAACAACCTAATGGAGATAACGAAAATGCTTTACTTCTATCGCAAGCCATAACCGAAGGGACGGCAGACTTTATTGGTAGTATGATATTAGAAAAGAAAATAATGAATAAAGCAATTTTTGAGTATGGAGAAAAGCATGAACAAGCTCTTTGGGATGAATTTAAACAGGACGTAAAACTAAATAAAGGATTTGAGGATACAGATTGGTTTTATAACTATGATAATAATCGTCCAGCGGATTTAGGATATTATCTGGGTTACAAAATAGTAGAATCTTATTATAATAACTCAAAGAACAAAAAACAGGCAATTAAAGAAATTATAGAAATGAAAGATGCCAAAGAATTTTTAAAAAAAAGTAAGTATAACAAGTAAAAAACTGTATATAACATAAAATATTTTAGCCGGAATTGAAAATGTTTTTAACAATTATCAATAATACAAAACTGCGTAAATCCTGCGCAGTTTTTTTGTGCTATCAAGTTGTTAAAAATTAGTTTTGGCAGTTTTCTTATAAAATAGTAAGTTTGTTCAATCAAAAATTTTTATGACTATGAATAATGATCATACGAAATCGATAAGATATAAACTTACGGTTCTAAACTTTTTGGAATTTTTTGTATTTGGCGCTTGGTTGTTGTCTTTTGGGAAGTATATGTTTTCCACTCTGCATTTTTCCGGATTGCAAATCGGTCAAGTATTTATGAATTTAGGGTTGGCATCATTGGTTACGCCTGCTTTGTTCGGAATTATTGCAGACAAAATAGGACCCAATAAAGTTTTTGCTTTTTTACATTTAATCGGTGCGGGTTTATTATTCTTTTTAGCCCGTCAAGGTTCTTATGAAGGAATTTGGTGGTTGAGTTTGCTGTATTTAGCTTTATATATGCCTACCATTGCATTGGATAATACTATTTCCTATTGTATTTTAGAAAGAAATAAACTGGATGTGGTAACTTATTTTCCACCGATTAGAGTTTGGGGAACTATTGGTTTTATTATAGCCACTTGGATAACGGATATTTTCGGTTGGGGAATCAATTCTTATCAATTTTATTTTGCAGCAGTCATTTCATTGCTTTTAGGAATTTATACTTTTGCTTTGCCTGATTGTCCGCCGGAGAAAAAAGACCATATTCCGTCTTTTGCAGAACGTTTGGGTTTGAATGCATTCAAATTGTTTGCCGATAGCAAAATGGCGGTTTTCTTTATTTTTTCGATGTTACTCGGTGCGGCTTTGCAAATTACCAATATGTGGGGAGAAGCTTTTATTCACGATTTTGCTACCATTGATGAATTTAAAAACACATTAGCCGTAAGATTTAATGGAGTTTTAATGTCTTTATCACAAATTTCCGAAACAGCGTTTATTATTACCATTCCGTTTTTCCTAAAAAGATTCGGAATCAAAAAGGTAATGCTGATGAGTATGATTGCCTGGGTATTGCGTTTCGGTTTGTTTGGTATAGGAAATCCCGTAGGAATTGGTTTGGTTGCTTTAATTCTTTCGATGATTGTTTACGGAATGGCATTTGATTTTTTCAATATTTCAGGTTCTTTGTTTGTAGAACAAGAAGCCAAACAAGATATCAGAGCTTCCGCACAAGGATTATTTATGATTATGACCAATGGATTGGGAGCGATAATAGGAGCTTTGGGAAGTGGGTATGTAATTGACAAATTTACACATAATCAAATTAAAGATTGGCAATCTATCTGGTTTACATTTGCCGCTTATGCTTTGGTAATAGCCGTATTATTTGCCATATTATTCAAATACAAACACGAACCCGAAAAATTAGGTGATATAAAGCATTGATTTGGTAGGGGGAATTATGAATTATGAATTGTGAATGATGAATGAAAGTGTCTAAAAAAACGTGAGCCAAGCTCCCCTCTACGAGAGGGGTTGGGTGTGTGTTTTTGATAGAAAAGTGTAGAAAAATGCAATTCGGGAATGAAAAATAAACGGTCAAGCAAACAAAACTATAAATATTAGTAGCAATAAAATAAATAATTTATCATTAACAAATAAGCATTAATAAAATGGGAAGAGCATTTGAATTTAGGAAAGCAAGAAAATTTAAGCGTTGGGCAACGATGGCCAAAACATTTACCAAAATCGGGCGTGAAATTTCTATGGCTGTAAAAGCCGGTGGACCCAATCCCGATACCAATCCTCGTTTACGTGCCGCCATACAAAATGCCAAAGCGGCAAATATGCCCAAGGACAATGTGGAAAGAGCTATAAAAAAAGCAAGCGATAAAAATACGACAGGATACAAAACCGTTATGTTTGAAGGCTATGCCCCGCACGGAATTGCAGTTTTAGTGGAAACGGCTACCGATAATAATAATCGAACCGTTGGGAACATTCGCAGTTATTTCAATAAATATAACGGCACATTCGGGACTTCCGGTTCCGTAGCTTTTATGTTTGACCATGTTTGTAATTTCAGAATAAACAAAGAAAATCTTCCCGTTGAATTGGAAGAATTGGAATTGGAATTGATAGATTTTGATGTAGAAGAGATTTTTGAAGATGAAGACGGTATTATGATTTATGCTCCTTTTAATC
>JALSTJ010000168.1 GCA_026983815.1 Flavobacteriales bacterium | reverse complement strand
GCTGACAAAGATTTTGCTCAATTGGTAGATAATCATATTTTTCTTTATAAACCCTCCCGTATGGGCAATGGTATCGAAATTTGGGATGTAGAAAAAGTAAAAGAAAAATTCGGGGTAGAGCGTCCCGAGCAAGTGATTGATTTTCTTGGAATGATGGGCGATAGCGTGGATAATATCCCCGGATTGCCCGGAGTAGGAGAGAAGACCGCTAAAAAATTCTTGGCTGAATTCGGTTCTATGGAAAATCTTTTGGAAAATACCGACAAACTCAAAGGCAAAATGCGTGAAAAAGTGGAAGCTAACAAAGAATTGGGTTTGCTTTCCAAAAAGTTGGCTACCATCAATACCCAAGCGCCTATTGAGTTTGATGAAGAGCAATATCAATTGGATGCACCGGATTTGGAAAAAGCCAATGAAATTTTTAAAGAATTGGAATTTCGTAGAATAGCCGAACAATTCAATCGTCTTTTTGCTCAACCAAACGAAGAAAATCAAAAGAAAAAAGCGCCTTCCTCCGGAAATTTGCAATATTCCTTATTTGATGAAATGGACGAAACGCTTTCTACGCCTTCAAGTTATTATACATTTGAAAATTGGGACAAATTTTATCAAAGCTTGGATACACCAAAAGCCCGAGAACTTTTACTTGAAAAAATCAATCAAACCCGTGAAGCCGCTATTAGTCATTATCCCGAGCAATTTGATTTTCAAATACCCGAATATCATTTGGCGTTGGGAATAAATCCGGGAAAAATATATCACTTACCCATCCAAGACAACCTACAAAGAGAGCTTTACAGGTTTAAGGATTTTGTTGAAAATCCCGAAAAAACAAAGTCGGGTTACGATCTGAAAGAATTTTATAAACTGTTGCGATACAATGGATTGGAACTAAACGGAACTTTATACGATATCCGGTTGATACATTATTTGCTCAATCCCGAAATGAGAAACGATTTGGAAGTTTTGGCAGAAAATTATTTGAATCTGAAATTGCAAAAACCCGGGAAAAAAGCAAGTGAAAAAGAATGGATCAATTATGCTATGCTCAAAACCGATATCAGTATTCGTTTGAAACAAAAATTGGTAGAAGAACTCAAAAAATCATCGGCAGAACCCTTGTATTTCGAGTTGGAAATGCCTTTAATGAAAGTATTGGGAGATATGGAATTGGCCGGAATAAAATTAGACCCCGAAGTTTTGAGACAAATAGGAGAGAAGCTCGAAAAAGAAATCAAACGATTGGAAAAAGAAATTTTTAACTTGGCAGGAGAAGAATTCAATATCGGCTCGCCTAAACAATTGGGAATAATTTTGTTTGAAAAACTCAAATTGGACAGCAAAGCCAAAAAAACCAAAACCGGACAATATTCCACCTCGGAAGAAGTATTGAAAAAATACAAACATAAATATGAAATTATTGACAAAATATTGGAATGGAGAAGTTTAACCAAGCTAAAATCCACTTATATAGATAGTTTGCCCAAACAAATAAATCCCGTTACCGGACGAATTCATACCCATTTTAATCAAGCCGTTACAGCTACCGGACGTTTAAGCTCAACGGATCCCAATTTGCAAAATATCCCTATCAGAACCCGATGGGGACGGGAAATACGCAAAGCTTTTGTAGCGGAAAAAGGAAACCAACTGATTTCCGCCGATTATTCGCAAATAGAATTGCGTTTGATTGCTTCATTTAGTCAAGACAAAGAAATGCTTAAAGCTTTCAGGGCAGGAGAAGACATTCACCGAGCAACTGCTGCCAAAGTTTTCGGTATTCCTATTGAACAAGTGAGCAAGGAACAACGTTCGCACGCCAAAAGTGTCAATTACGGAATTATATACGGACTTTCGGCACACGGATTGAGTCAGCAAACGGGATTGAGCAGAAGCGAATCCAAACAATTGATAGATACATATTTTGAAACCTATCCCACATTGAAAAATTATATAGCCGGGCAAGTAGATAAAGTTCGTCAAAAAGGATATGCAGAGACTATTTTGGGTCGTCGCCGTTATCTGAAAGATATTGATTCCAGAAATGCAATTGTGCGTGCGGCTGCCGAGCGAAATGCCGTTAATGCTCCTTTGCAAGGAAGCGCTGCTGATATTATCAAAAAAGCTATGATTGAAATTCAAAAGGAATTAAAGAAAAATTTTAAAACAAAAATGCTTTTGCAAGTTCACGACGAATTGGTATTTGAAGCACCCGAAAATGAAGTGGAAGAAATCAAAAAATTGATTAAAGACAAAATGGAAAATGTAGTAAAATTAGATGTTCCCCTAACCGTTGATATTGGAGTAGGGGAGAATTGGTATGAAGCGCATTAGTTAAGAATATAAATTTTTTTTTAATACCTATCAAACCTTACAAATTTCCATTCATTGGGTTTGTTTTCGGATTCCAATTTATTTTCCAACGAATCAGGGAGAGCGGGAAAGAAGTCAATTCCCGTGAGTTTTTCAATGGAATCCACAGGAACCGTAAATATTTTAGGGCTGACCAAGGTATCGTGATGTTTGATTAAAAAACCAATCATTTTGGGGTGTTTGACATTATAATCCAAGACAATTTTGTAAAATTCGTCGGGGACGGCAATCTGTTCTCTACTGATGCGTTTTAATTCGGGTTCCAAAACTCCACCGGTTATCACATAAAGTTTTTCATAGCGTTTTGCCCAATAACGCACTTGTTTTTCCAAATCGTTCCAAATTCCGGC
>JALSTJ010000167.1 GCA_026983815.1 Flavobacteriales bacterium | reverse complement strand
TTTTATTGGATTTTACGGCTCCCGCTTCCTGAATGGCGCCTCCGAAAAGCAAAAGTTTTTCGGTTAAAGTGGTTTTTCCTGCATCGGGGTGGGATATGATCCCGAAAGTTCTACGTTTTTGTATTTCTTGTGATAAACTCATTAAAAAAAATTGATTTTTGAAATGCAAAGATAATAGAATAAAGTAAAAACCCTTATCCTAAGCTTTTTGATATCTATGTTATGTATTAGTTTAATTACCATAAGAACAATCATATTTATGCTTCTACATACTTTCCCAAAAGGATTTATGTTCTAATATTTGGTTTACTAAATTTTATTGAAACTTCTTATATTTTTCTTAAACCCAAAGATAGAATTAAAAATAATTTGTAACTTGCAAAATCTTTTGTTTAAAACTTAAAACATTGATTTTTAAATATTTATACAACTATTTTTCGATATAATAAATTAATTTAACTATGTTAAAAAAGATTTTATCAAACAAACCTATTAATTTTTATAATTATGTTTTTTTGTTTAGTTTTTTAAACCTGATTTTGTATCACCTACCTTTTTATAAATTTATTTTTTCACATATAAATAATCATAGTTTCAATGGAATTTTATTGATAGCCAGTGTGAGTATTACATCTATCATTTTGAATGCTTTGTTTTTTTATATCATTCTGTATCTATTCCATAAGTTTGGCAAAATATTATTAGCTATTTTGTTTATTATCAATGCTATAGCATTTTATTTTATCAATACTTATGGAATTATCATAGATGAATCCATGATAGGAAATGTTTTTAACACAAAATATGAAGAAGCCAGTAGTTTTTGGTCTTTTGGCTTATTACTTTATATTTTATTTTTGGGAATTCTTCCGGGTTTGTTACTCTTTAAAATGCAATTTAGCCGTATCAAAATAAAAAAATTTCTAAAAGATGTTATCATCGGGTTGGTTTTTATTCTCGTCATAATATTTATCAATTCTTCCAATTGGTTATGGATAGACAAAAATTCAAAAACCTTGGGTGGATTGGTTATGCCATGGTCTTATATTGTGAATATCAATAGGTATTTTATTCATAAGAGTCAAGAAAATAAAGAACAAATTCAATTGCCTGATGCACAAATTAAAGATCATCAAAAATCGGTTGTGGTTCTGGTTATCGGAGAATCTGCCAGAAGAAATAATTTTTCGTTATACGGTTATCCGAAAAACACCAATCCTTTGCTTTCAAAAATAAGCAATCTTCATCATTATGATGCCGAAGCATGTGCAACCTACACAACAGCAGGCGTAAAATGTATATTAGAACATAAACCAACCGGCAAATTATATGAAATTTTGCCCAATTATTTATATCGTAATGGCGTGGATGTAGTTTGGCGAACAACCAATTGGGGCGAACCGACTGTTAAAATCAAAAAGTATCTCAAAAGACAAGATTTACAAAAAATTTGTGATGGAGAAGATTGTAAATATGATGGGATATTATTAGCAGGGCTCAAAAAACAAATTTTAAATAGCAACAAAGATAAAATATTGATAGTTTTACATACCAGTACCAGTCATGGTCCGTCTTATTATAAAAAATATCCCAAACGTTTTGAGAAATTCAGTCCGGTTTGCAAAAGCGTTGAATTAGCTCAATGCAGTAGAGAAGAACTTATCAATGCCTATGATAATACAATTGTTTATACGGATTATATACTGGCAAGTTTAATCAAACAACTAAAAGAACTCAAAGGATATCATGCTGCAATGATTTTTGTTTCGGATCATGGTGAATCTCTCGGCGAAAACAAACTATATATGCATGGAATTCCCAAAAGTATAGCTCCTGAGGAACAATATGAAATTCCTTTTATTGCTTGGGCATCTGATGATTCCAAATCATTTAGAAATATTCATAAAACCATCAATCAACATTATGTTTTTCATAGCATATTGGATTTTTTGGGAATTGACAGCCCTATATTCAATAAAAAATTGAGCATATTTAAAAATTGATTTTTATATAGATGAAGTTCTTGTTAATAAAACATTTGTATTAAAAATTTATGTATTTTTGCAGTGTTTTAACCTTTTAAAATTATAAAATTATGCCAGTAGTTGTAACAGACGAAACTTTTGAAGATGTTGTTTTAAAATCAGACAAACCTGTTGTAGTTGATTTTTGGGCAGTTTGGTGCGGACCTTGTAGAATGGTTGCTCCCGTCATGGATCAATTGGAAAAAAAATATGGTGATAAAATTGTTGTAGCCAAAGTAGATGTGGACAAAGAACAAAAATATGCAGCCGAATATGGTGTACGGAACATCCCTACCATTTTAGTTTTTCAAAATGGAGAAGCCATTGGTCGTCAAGTAGGTGTTGCTCCTTTTGAAGTTTTTGATAAAGCCATCGGTCAATTGGTTGCTGAGGAAAAATAAATTTTAATAAATTACAAAAAAAAGCCACTAAGTAAACTTAGTGGCTTTTTTTATTATTAGTTTGTGTGCCTATTTTTTCTTAAAAGCTTTTATTCCGGGATAATAGGCAACTTCGCCTAATTCTTCTTCAATTCGTATCAACTGATTGTATTTTGCCATTCTATCGGTTCTGGATAAGGAGCCGGTTTTTATCTGTCCGGTATTCATCGCAACGGCAAGGTCAGCAATGGTAGTATCCTCCGTTTCTCCCGAACGATGAGATACGACTGTCGTATAACCGGCTTTATGTGCCATATTTATAGCTTCAATGGTTTCGGATAAAGAACCGATTTGATTAAGTTTTATCAAAATGGAATTCGCTATCCCTTCTTTGATTCCTCTTTCCAAAATTTTGGTATTGGTAACGAAAATATCATCTCCAACCAATTGGATTTTATCACCCAATAGTTTTTGCTGTATTTTCCAACCTTCCCAATCATTTTCGTCCATACCGTCTTCTATGGAGATGATAGGATATTTGTTTACCAATTCCAATAAATATTCGGCTTGTTCTTCTGAATTCCGTTTTTTTCCATGTGCACCTTCGAAAATAGTATAATCATAAATTCCATCCTTATAAAATTCCGAAGCGGCAACGTCCAAAGCGATACCAATATCTTTTCCGGGTTCATAACCGGCTTGTTTGATTGCTTCCAATATAGTTTCGATAGCATCTTCGGTTCCTTCAAAATTCGGAGCAAAACCTCCTTCATCACCAACGGCTGTTGATAAATTTCGTTTTTTCAATATACTTTTTAAATGATGAAAAGTTTCAGTTGCCATTTTCATTGCTTCTGAGAAATTATTTGCTCCATAAGGAACTATCATAAACTCTTGAAAAGCAATAGGAGCATCTGAATGGGAACCTCCATTAATAATATTCATCATAGGGACCGGCAAAGTTTTGGCTCCTACTCCGCCAATGTATTTGTATAAAGCTTCGCCTGCTTCCATAGCTGCTGCTTTGGCTACAGCAAGAGAAACACCCAAAATGGCATTGGCTCCCAATTTGGATTTGTTATCGGTTCCATCGAGTTCCAACATGATTTTATCAATTTCCAATTGATCTGCCACATCCATTCCAATGATTTCAGGTGCAATAACATCCCGAACGTTTTCAACAGCTTTAAAAACTGACTTTCCCATATAAGACTGATCACCATCACGTAATTCTACAGCTTCTTTTGTTCCGGTGGAAGCTCCGGAAGGAACTGCAGCACGTCCTAAAATTCCAAATTCAGTCAATACATCTACTTCAACCGTAGGATTTCCACGGGAATCAAATATTTGTCTTGCTTTGATGTCCATTATTAAACTCATAGTCGTAATTTTTTAGTAAAGTTACAAAAAATAAGAAAGCCGAATGACTGATACATCCGGCTTTTTATGTAAATAAATTATTAATTTATTCTTTATTTTCTTTTTCTTGTGCTTCTTGGGAAGGAGCTTCTTGCTTTGCTTCTGTAGCAGGAGCTGCTTCTTCGGTTTTAGCTTTTTTTCTTCTTCTACGCGTTTTCTTTTTAGCAGGTTTATCAGCATTGTAAGTTGTGTTGTAATCAACAAACTCAACCATAGCCATTTCGGCATTGTCACCTAAACGATTTCCTAATTTTATAATGCGTAAATATCCGCCGGGTCTATCTGCTACTTTTGTAGAGATTTCCCTAAATAATTCGGTAACTGCATGTTTATCTCTTAAGTAGCTAAATACAACTCGTCTGTTATGCATGGTATCATTTTTAGACTTGGTAATCAAAGGTTCTAAGAACATTCTCAAAGCTTTTGCTTTTGCCAAAGTCGTATTGATACGTTTATGTTTTATCAGTGAACTACCCATATTAGCCAACATAGATTTTCTGTGTGCAGTCTTTCTTCCTAAATGGTTAAATTTCTTTCTGTGTCTCATAACCTATTTCTTTATTTTTCATCTAATTTATAATGAGAAAGATCCATACCAAAGGTAAGTCCTTTCTTTTCAACCAATTCTTCTAATTCCGACATAGATTTTTTTCCAAAGTTTCTAAACTTCATCAAATCGGATTTGTTATATTGAACCAATTCTCCCAATGTCTCTACATCTGCAGCTTTTAAACAATTTAAAGCTCTTACCGATAAATGCAAATCTACCAATTTTGTTTTGAGAAGTTGTCTCATATGTAGTGATTCTTCATCATAAGTTTCGGGTTCTAACGATGAAGATTCATCAATTGATATTCTTTCATCGGAGAACAACATAAAATGTTGTATCAGAATTTTAGCAGATTCGGTCAAAGCATCTTTTGGATGAATGGAACCATCTGTTTCCAATTCTAAAATCAGTTTATCATAATCTGTTTTTTGTTCTACACGAAAATCTTCAATAGTATATTTTACATTTTTAATCGGTGTAAAGATAGAATCGATAAAAATGGTTCCAAAAGGCATATCATCTCTTTTGTTTTCATCGGCAGGAACATAACCTCTTCCTTTTTCAATTGTAAATTCAAAATCAAAAGTGACTTTGGGGTCCAAATGAATTAATTCTAATTCCGGGTTTAAAATTTTGAATCCGGTGATGAATTCTTGGATGTCACCTGCTTTAATAACATCTTTTCCCGAAATAGAAACTTTGACTCTTTCGGTATCTATTCCTTCCACTTCATTTTTAAAACGTATTTTTTTAAAATTTAATACGATCTGAGTTACATCTTCTACGATTCCATCAATAGAAACAAATTCATGTTCTACTCCATCAATCCTAATGGAAGTAATGGCATATCCTTCTAGTGAAGATAATAATACTCTTCGAAGGGCATTACCAATTGTTAGTCCAAAACCCGGCTCAAGGGGTTTGAATTCAAATTTACCGTATTTTTCGTCGGCTTCAATTTGAAAGACTTTATCTGGTTTTTGAAAATTTAAAATTGCCATAAATGAATTTAATTATTTAGAATACAACTCGACAATCAAGTGTTCTTGAATATTTTCAGGAATTTGAACGCGTTCAGGTCGGTTTACAAATTCACCTTCCATTTTTGCATCATTCCATTTTAACCATTCGTAACTTGATTTATTATTTGCTAATGAATCCGTGATTACTTGTAGAGATTTTGATTTTTCTCTTACACCTACCATATCGCCCGGCTTCAATTGGTATGAAGGAATATTAACAACCTCACCGTTTACAGTAATATGTCTGTGTCCTACCAATTGACGTGCAGCTCTTCGTGAAGGAGCCAATCCTAAACGATAAACTACATTATCCAATCTTGACTCTACCAATTGCATCAATACTTCTCCGGTATTTCCACCTTGTCTGGAAGCTTTTTCAAAAAGATTTCTAAATTGTTTTTCCAAAATACCATAAGTATATTTGGCTTTTTGTTTTTCTTGCAATTGGATTGCATATTGAGATTTTTTTCCACGTCTTCTATTATTTCCGTGTTGTCCGGGTGGATATTTTCTTCTTTCAAAATGTTTATCTTCTCCGTAGATGGCTTCGCCAAATTTACGGGCTATTTTTGTTTTAGGTCCTGTATATCTCGCCATAATTCAATATTTTTATACTCTTCTTCTTTTAGGGGGTCTACAACCATTATGAGGGATAGGAGTTACATCAATTATTTCAGTAACTTCAATACCGCTGTTATGTATGGTTCTAATTGCTGATTCACGTCCGTTACCGGGACCTTTCACATAAACTTTAACACGTCTTAAACCTGCTTCATAAGCAACTTTTGCAGCATCTTCAGCAGCTACCTGTGCAGCATAAGGTGTATTTTTTTTGGAACCTCTAAAACCGTTTTTACCGGCAGAAGACCAAGAAATAACTTCTCCTTTTTTATTAGTTAAAGAAATAATTACATTGTTAAAGGTAGCTTGTATATAAGCTCTTCCATTGGGTTCCACATGAACCTTTCTTTTCTTTGCTCTACTGTTTGACTTAGATTTTGCCATAATCAATTATTATTTAGTCGCTTTTTTCTTATTTGCAACGGTTTTTCTTTTTCCTTTTCGGGTTCTGGAATTATTTTTTGTTCTTTGACCTCGTAAAGGCAATCCCATTCTGTGACGGATTCCCCTGTAACTACCAATGTCCATTAAACGTTTGATGTTCAATTGAACTTCAGCTCTTAATTCACCTTCTATACGATAATCAGAAATGGTTTTTCGGATATTTGCAATATCTGAATCATCCCAATCTTTTACTTTTTTATCTTCATCTACTCCGGCTTTAGCCAAAATTTCTTGTGCTCTGGATTTTCCTATTCCGTAAATATAGGTCAATCCAATAACTCCTCTTTTGTTTTTAGGTAAATCTACTCCTGCTATTCGTGCCATAATTATCCTTGTCTTTGTTTATGTTTCGGATTTTTTTTGTTAATTACATACAGACGTCCTTTTCTACGAACAATTTTGTCCTCGGGACTTCTTTTTTTAATTGATGCTCTTACTTTCATATCTTTTTAAGCTTTTGCTTTTTGTTTATTAATATCTATAAGTGATCCGTCCTTTGGTTAAATCATAAGGACTTAATTCAACTTTTACTTTATCTCCGGGTAATAATCTGATATAATGCATACGCATTTTCCCTGAAATATGAGCCGTAATCAAATGCCCGTTTTCCAACTCCACCTTAAACATGGCATTGGATAAAGCTTCTTTGATGATTCCATCTACTTCTATTGCCGGTTGTTTAGCCATAATTATCTATTTCTTCCAGTTTTCATTAGTTTATCATAGTGTCTGTTCAATAAATAAGCTTCTATTTGTTGAATGGTATCAATGGCAACTCCTACCAAAATCAACAATGAAGTTCCTCCATAAAATAACGCCCATGATGGTGCCATTCCGGGAAAAACAAAATGTATCATTTTTGGAAAAATAGCCAAAAAAGCTAAAAATATAGCCCCCGGAAATGTGATTTTAGATAAAATATCATCTAAATAATTGGCAGTTTCCGTTCCGGGTCTTACCCCGGGAACAAATCCATTACTTCTTTTTAAATCTTCAGCAATTTTATTGGTTTGAACTGTTATTGCCGTATAAAAATATGTAAATATGATAACCAAAATGGCAAACACTAAATTATACCATGGGTTAAACATATTCCCAAAATTTGTTTTTAACCAGCTTGCCCAATCTGCATTTTTATCGATATTTGCCAGCAATGTTGGAAAAAACATCAATGCTTGAGCAAAAATAATTGGCATAACTCCGGCTGCATTTAATTTTAAAGGTAAATATTGTCTGGCTCCAAAAATATTTTTTTCATAACCCCCACCAACTGCTCTACGTGCATATTGTAAAGGAACCGGACGATAAGCTTTTACTAACATAATACTTGCCGAGATAACCAACAACCATACTACAATTTCAAACAACAATAACATTGGACCTCCATTTTGCTCAGTTACCCTTGTAGCAAATTCTTGTAAAAATGCTGAAGGTAAACGAGCAATAATACCTACCATAATTAATAATGAAATACCATTTCCAATTCCTTTGTCAGTGATTTTTTCTCCCAACCACATGGCAAATATTGTTCCGGCTGATAATACCAAAACAGCTAATACCACAAATAGAACTTTATTCTGGATTAAAAATGCGTCCTTAGGTAAAGTCGCATAAAGATTATAAATATAACTAGGTCCTTGAATTAAAGTAATACCAATAGTTAGCCATCTGGTTATTTGAGTAATTTTTTTATGTCCACTTTCTCCTGCTTTTTGTAATTTTTGAAGATAAGGAACTGCCATACCCATTAATTGAACTACAATTGAAGCCGAAATATAAGGCATGATACCTAAAGCCATAATGGAAGCTCTGGCAAAAGCTCCTCCGGTAAATTGATTCAACAAATCCAATAAAGTATTGTTACTGGCTTGATTGGACAATTTGGTCAATTGGGTCGGATCAATCCCGGGTAATGAAACTTGGGCTCCAAATCGATATACAAGTATAAGCCCTAATGTAAAAATAATTTTATCACGAAGCTCTTTTATGCTCCAAATTGCTTTAATTGTATCTATAAACTTCTTCATCGTATAAATTCAATAATTATTTAATAATTTCAACTTTACCTCCGGCTGCTTCAATTGCTTCTTGGGCTTTTTTTGAAAATTTATGAGCATAAACGGTTATAGGTGATTTGATTTCTCCTCTACCCAAAACTTTCAACAGCTCTCTTTTTCCAACAATTCCAAAAGACACAAAATCTTCAAATGTAAGGGTATCTTTTACCTTATTGTTATCAATAAGTTCTTGAATTTTATCCAAATTTACAGGTTGATATTCTATACGATTAATATTGGTAAAACCAAATTTAGGAACACGTCTGTATAAAGGCATTTGTCCTCCTTCAAATCCGGGAGTTCTTGAATAACCCGAACGGGATTTGGCTCCTTTATGTCCTCTGGTAGCTGTTCCGCCTCGTTTAGAACCTTCACCTCTACCTTTTCTTATATCTTTTTTTATCGAACCTTTGGCCGGTTTTAGATTGTGTAAATTCATTTCTCTCAATTTTTTTAAATTTCTTCAACAACAATAAGATGTTTTACCTTTTTTATCATTCCTTCTATAGAAGGTGTTAATTCATGTACTTTCTCTTGACCAATTCGTCTGATTCCCAAAGCTTCCAAAGTTTGTTTTTGATCTTTGGGTCTATTGATAGTACTTTTTACTTGTTTGATTCTAACTTTACTCATCTCATCCCGATTTTATCCATTAAATAATTTATTTAAAGAAATTCCACGTTGCTTGGCAATTTTATGTGCATCTCTCATATTCAACAAAGCATCCAAAGTAGCTTTTACAACGTTATTAGGGTCAGATGAACCATGTGATTTAGTCAGTACATCATGAACACCTGCCGATTCCAAAACGGCACGAACAGCTCCTCCTGCAATAACTCCGGTACCAGGTGATGCGGGTTTAAGAAAGATACGGGCTCCACTGAATTTTCCCAATTGTTCATGAGGTATGGTTCCATTAATAACAGGAACTCTCACCAAATTTTTCTTGGCATTATCAATTGCCTTTTGAATGGCATCGGGAACTTCTTTTGATTTTCCCATACCATAACCTACGATTCCATTTTTATCACCTACTACAACAATAGCAGAAAAACTAAATGTTCTACCTCCTTTGGTTACTTTCGTAACACGATTTACGGCAACCAAGCGGTCTTCCAATTCTAAACCTCCCGGTTTTACTCTTTCTATATCTTTATAATTATCAAGCATATCTTAAAATTTTAAACCTCCTTTTCTAGCACCTTCTGCCAATGCTTTAACTCGTCCATGATATAAAAATCCCGAACGGTCAAAAACAACTGTTGAAATTCCTTTATCCAAAGCTAATTTGGCTAATTTCTCTCCTACAGCTTCAGCTTTCTCAATTTTAGTTCCTTTATTGGAGACCAAATCCTTGTCTTTGGACGAAACAGCCAATAAAGTTACTCCGTTTAAATCATCTATAAGCTGAGCATATATTTCTTTATTACTTCTAAAAACAGAAAGTCTGGGTGTATTAGCTGTCCCGTTAACTATCTTTCTGATTCTTTTTTGTATTCTTTTTCTTCTTTCTAATTTACTTAATTTCATAACATCCTATTTATTAAGCGGTTTTACCTGCCTTTCTTCTGATTTCTTCTCCTTTATATCTCACACCTTTTCCTTTGTAAGGTTCAGGTTTACGGAAAGAGCGGATTTTAGCCGCAATATGACCAATTAATTGCTTATCATAAGAAGTTAATTTTACCAAAGGATTTTTTCCTTTTTCCGATACGGTTTCCACTTTAACTTCCGGTGGTAATTCAATCAAAATATTATGAGAAAATCCTAGAGATAAATCTAATAATTGACCTTGATTACTGGCTTTATAACCCACACCAACCAATTCCAATTCTTTAGTCCATCCTTTGGAAACTCCTTGGATCATATTATAAAGCAATGATCTGTATAAACCATGCATAGCTTTATGTTTCTTACTTTCGGAAGGTCTTTTGACCTCCAATACTCCATCTTTCAATTCCAATTGGATATCTCCTTTAATCTCTTGTTTTAATTCACCCAATTTCCCTTTAACTGTAACTATATTACCTTGGATATCTACGGTTACACCTTCCGGAACTGTAATGGGTTGAAATCCTATTCTAGACATAATTCTTCGTTTTTAATATATATAACATAAAACTTCTCCGCCGACATTCTCTTTACGAGCTTGTTTATCGGTCATTACTCCTTTGGATGTTGAAAGTATGGCAATCCCCATTCCGTTTAAAACTTTGGGCATATGTTCAACATCAGCATATTTACGTAAACCGGGTTTACTAATTCTTTCTAGTTTTTTTATAACCGGTAAGTGTTTATCATCATACTTAAGAGCTATTTTAATAAATTCTCTATTCCCATCTTTATCAAATTTATAACTTAAAATATAACCTTGATCATACAAAATTTTGGTTATTTCTTTTTTAAGTTTTGAAGCAGGAATAGTAACTACTTTATGCCCTGCATTTTGTGCATTTCTAATTCGTGTTAGAAAATCTGCTATTGGATCTGTACTCATTTCTCTAATTTTTTAATTTTACCAACTGGCTTTTTTGACACCCGGTATCAATCCTTGATTAGCCATTTCTCTAAAAGTAACACGAGAAATTCCAAAAACTCTCATATATCCTCTGGGACGACCGGTGATTTTGCAACGATTGTGCAAACGTACCGGTGATGAATTTTTAGGAAGTTTTTGTAATGCTTCCCAATCTCCCGCTTCTTTCAAAGCTTGTCTTTTGGCTGCATATTTGGCTGCCAATCTCTCACGCTTACGCTCACGGGCTTTCATTGATTCTTTTGCCATATTATTTTTTCTTTTTAAATGGTAAACCTAATTCTCTTAATAATGCATGTGCTTCTTTATCTGTTCTTGCTGAAGTCACAAATGTAATATCCATACCATTGACTTTATTGATTTTGTCAAAGTCAATTTCCGGGAAAATAATTTGTTCGGTAACGCCCAAATTATAATTACCTCTTCCATCAAAACCATCAGGCTTTATACCTTGAAAGTCTCTTACACGCGGCAAAGCAACCGTTATTAATCGATCCAAAAATTCGTACATTTTATCTCGACGTAAAGTTACTTTTGCCCCAATAGGCATTCCTTTTCTCAATTTAAAAGCCGCTACGTCTTTTTTAGAAATAGTCGAAACTGCTTTTTGTCCGGTAATTGTTGTCAGTTCTTCAACAGCATAATCGATTTGTTTTTTATCAGATACTGCAGAACCTACACCTCTGCTCACTACAATTTTCTCCAATTTGGGAACTTGCATTACATTTTTGTAACCAAATTCCTTCATTAAGGTGTCAATTACACGTTCTTTATATTCTTTTTCTAATCTTGGTGTATAGTTTTTCATAATCCTAAATAACTTCTCCTGATTTTTTTGAAACTCTTACTTTCTTTCCATCCTTAATTTCAAATTTGATGCGTGTAGCTTCACCACTTTTGGGATCAACTAAAGCAACATTTGAAATATGAATAGGTGCTTCTTTCTCAACAATACCACCTTGAGGATTTTCCGTGCTGGGTTTCACATGTTTTTTAATCATGTTGACACCTTCAACTACCACTCGGTCTTTATCTTTGATGATTTTAACCACCTTTCCTTTTCTTCCTTTGTCTTTTCCGGTCAGGATAATTACTTCATCTCCTGTTTTTATTTTAAACTTCTTCATTTTTATACCTTTTTATAAAACCTCAGGGGCTAATGATACAATTTTCATGAATTTTTTGTCACGCAATTCTCTTGCCACCGGACCAAAAACACGTGTTCCACGCATTTCGTCCCCTTCGGGTTTAAGCAAAACAATTGCATTATCTTCAAATCGAATATAAGAACCATCCGGTCTTCTGACTTCTTTTTTGGTTCTTACGACAACACCCTTGGAAACCGTTCCTTTTTTGATAGTTCCATTAGGTGTAGCTTCTTTTACGGTTACGACAACTTTATCTCCCAACGAAGCATAACGTTTTTTTGTACCGCCCAATACACGAATAACCAAAGCTTCTTTGGCTCCTGTATTATCTGCAACTTTAACTCTTGATTCTTGTTGTACCATAATTACTTAGCTCTTTCTAATATTTCTACTAATCTCCATCTTTTGGTTTTACTCAAAGGACGAGTTTCCAT
>JALSTJ010000166.1 GCA_026983815.1 Flavobacteriales bacterium | reverse complement strand
TTGTGCTTAATATGAGACAAAATACACCACAATTTTTATAATTGAACCTTTTTTTGTATTTTTGGGACGTATTTAAACGATATGGGATTAAATGGGACATATGAATAAACTAAAAAAATTACCACCTGAAAGAGAAAAGGTTGAAACGCTAAAAATATTAAGACAGTTAAGTAGAACATCTCAATCACTTGGAGAATTGAAAGGCATTGCGAAAACGATACCCAATCAGGTTATGTTAATTAATGCTGTGGTATTACAAGAAGCAAAAGATAGTTCCGAAATCGAAAATATTATTACCACACAAGATGAATTATACAAAGCACTTGCAACAACTCGGAAACAATCTGCACAAGTCAAAGAAGTAATAAATTATAGAAAAGCCATTTTCAAGGGGTTTGAAATCATCAAAAAACAAGGATTTTTAAGAATAAAAGATATTGAAAGTATCCAAAAAACGATTGTAGAAAACAATGCAGGAATAAGAGCAATGGCAGGAACTGTTTTGAAGAATGATAGAACAGGAGAAATCGTTTATACACCGCCACAAGAAAAAGGTGAGATACTTGACTTGTTGAATGATTTTTTGGAACACTTTAATATTAATCAATCTGATTTATCGCCATTAATAAATTTAGCTGTTTTACATTATCAATTTGAAAGTATTCACCCTTTTTATGACGGTAATGGAAGAACAGGAAGAATATTAAATATTTTATACTTGATTATTAATAATTTACTTGATATTCCTATTTTGTATTTAAGCTCATATATCAATGAAAATAAAGCACAATATTACAAATATCTAAATCATGTTAACAAAACAAATGAATGGGAAGAATATATTTTGTATATGCTAAAAGCCCTTGAAGAGACTGCAAATAATACAATTGAGAAAATTAATAAAATAAAAGAGCAATTAGAAAAAACTGCTGATATAGTTAAAGATAAAGCCTCGAAAATATATCGTAAAGAATTGGTTGAATTGCTTTTTGAACAACCCTACTCGAAAATTGAGTTTGTAGTTGAAAAATTAAAAGTTGAAAGAAAAGCCGCATCAAGATATTTGAAAAAATTGGAAGAAATAGGAATCCTCAAATCCGAAAAAATAGGAAGAGAAAACTTATACTTAAATACAGAATTGATTGAAATATTAAAACAATAAGCACAATAATGCATATACCCAAAAACTTTTATATCAAAAGCTACATAAATCAATATTAACAAATCGATATTTCCAATTCCATAATTAATTAAAAAACGGAAATTATATAATTTCCGTTTTTTAAGCTTTTTTAAAATTAATGATTAGATAAAGCCATATCAAAAACCCTATTCAATTGCCGTTTGGCTCGTTTCAAATCCGACTTTATTTGCTGTTTTTTATTTTGAAATTTATCCTTGACATTTTCAAATAAATCCTCATAATATTCAATCCCCGACTCCATATTTTTCTTGAATTTTTCAAAATATTTCTGCTGTTTTTTATCCCAATCATTTCCTGCTTCCGCCAACTGATTTTTCAGATAATCCAGATACAAATTCAATTCTTTGACAAATAGATTCGGTCGATTGGTATCATCCATTATTCGGGTTCGTCCGTAAATATGACCAATCATCTTTTTTAAACTGACTTTTTTGTCAAAATAAGCCATATTGGGTCCCGGACAAACCGTTACTCCGTTATCTTTCACCTTGTAATCTATTTCATGAATTATAATAGCCGGCTCCGAAAGTCCCACACAAAGACATTCGGGTGCAATAATTCGGTCAAAAGCTTTTTCATATTGTTCCTTGGAGAGATTTTGAGTATCCAACTCTTTCAATTTCAAATATTGATATTGACGAGAAGCCGTGCAAATAGGTCTATCAGTATATTCCGTAGTGGACACCAAATATTGTTTAGGACAAGAACTTCCGGCACGACCTTTTTTTGCTTTTGCAATTTTTTTCAAAGTAGCCGAAGCTGTTCGTAAACTATTAAAAGGAACACCCAAAGGGGAAATATTGCTCAAATACAAATCTTTCTCTTTGGCTTTTGCCAATTCATCTAAGGTATAGTCATCTACATTGGTAGCTTCGGGGACCAACAAAAACGGAGAACCCCAACCTACACTATCCATTCGATAGTAATCCAAAAGAAACTCGTGTTCTTCGGCAGTTCCTACCCCACCTTGTGCGGTTGTTTTCATTTCCAAATCCCGCGGAACAGGTTTATTTTTAATCTCCAAAGCCTGTTTGAGAATTTCAAAAACCGATTGTTTAAGTTCCTCACGGTTATTTCTAAACTCTTCCATAATAGGTCCCATCAAAAAACCATCGGTAGCAAAAGCATGACCGCCGCAATTCAACCCCGATTCAATACGATATTCCGAAACCCAAATTCCTTTTTTTGCCAAAAATTTTCCTTGGATCAACGCCGAACGATAATCACTGACCTTCAAAGCAATTTTTTTCTTGATAAAACCTGTTTCATCGGGATAAAAATCCTCAAAATTCTCGATATAAGCATACAAACGCGGACTCATACCGGCAGACAATACCAATGTAGAGGTTAATTTGCTGTTTGCAAAACCTCGCAAAGCCGCATGAGCATCGTTATACTCTTGTGGCAGAGCTTCTCCATCTTTATAGTTGGCTTTATCCACTTTTGTCATAATATTTACATCAATACTCCCGATTTGCAACTTTTGTTTTACCCAATTTTTTATACGCTCGGTATCCCAAGATTTTACTTGGTCAAAAAACTCTT